>JBQTIM010000084.1:0-7791 GCA_052388135.1 Elusimicrobiota bacterium | reverse complement strand
GAAGGAGCCCGTCAAAAATCTGTTGCAAAAGGTTGTAGCTTTTGTCGTCAAACAGTTTAAGCGGGGTTAAGACCGGAGGGTCCTTGACGTCATCGCATATCAGGATCGGTTCGGCGCGAAGACCAGCCACGGCGAAAAACAACGGGACAAGTGCAACCCGCTTCCAACCCTTACTTGTCTTCATCGGGTTTCCTCCTGCGGCTCCGAACGACGGGTTCTCTGATGCGCACATCGGGAGACTCCCAGTCAAACCCGGGCGCATACGCGCTGAGGGCGGAAACCCCGCGCGGGCCGGCCGAAAAAGCGTGCCATACGCCGGGGGGTAGATAGAGGTAATCCCCGGGAACAAGTTTAACTTTTTTTCCATTAAGCAAGGCCCATCCGGCTCCATGGATCACATAGACCCATTCGTGCGTCCTATCGTGTTTGATGGCCGGCAACCGCGCGTTGGCTCGCAGTCGAACGACGGTCATCGTGAGCCGCTTTGAGGAGGGATCGTCGGCGTTCAGAAGGCGCGTCCTTAAACCGCGCCACCTCCTTGTCCGGCAATCCCGCTCTTGGGTTTTCACCCAACCCTGCCTGCTTCCGCCCTCGCGCGTCCTCATTTCCTTGCCGCCAGGGCAACCGTCGGCGTGGGCGATTGAGCCGCAATGAAACGCTTGATCGGCCTCGCGAACCCGGCGGCCGCAAGCCATTCCCGATAGTCGCTCTCCGCGTACGTCCGGCCCGACCGCGTGTAGGACAACAGGTGGATCGAGAAAAGCGCGGCAAAAAGCGGTTCTCTTTGCCCGGATTCCAGCATGAAATCATGAATGACGACTTGGCCTCCCGGGCGCAGGGCCGCGTAGGCGCGTTTGATCAGCATCGCGTTTTCCTTAGGCCCCTCGTCATGGGTGATGTGCGACATCAGAATCAAATCATAACTCTTTGGCTCGAGCGGTGTCTTATGATAATCGCCTGCCTTAAAAAAAACGTGGCCGCCGCGCCGCTCGGCCTTCACGAACTTCCGGGTGTGCCTGAGCGTTTCGGGCAAGTCCAAGATGGTCGCCTTTAATTCCGGTTTTTTTTCGATGCATGCCAGCGAGTAAACCCCGGGGCCGCCGCCCATATCCAACATATTTTCAACGAGCGACAGGTCAAGCCAGGCCGCAAGTTCCCTGGCGGGCCGGCGGGATATATCGGCCATGCCGCGAATGTAATCTCTCACGAAAGCGGGACGTCTCGATAATAAGGAAGTCAAATCCTGGCGGGGCCGCCCTCTACGAACGGTGGTCAGCAGATCGGCGTAAGCCTGGGAAAGAAATTCTTGGTAGCGCAGGTTGTTGGCGGCAGACTCGGGGCCGCCTATGCACAGCCTCCTTCTTGAAACGGGGGTGTGCATGTATCTTTTTCCCTTTTTTGTTAAGAACCCGAGGGCTTCTAAAATCTCCAAGAGGATGGAAGTTCCGCGCAACGAAACCCCCACGCGCCTCGCGACGGCCGCCGGGTTTCCTTTTGCGGCGTCCAAAGCATCGAAGAGACCCACTTCAACGGCCAAGTAGAGAGCCTTGGCCGCCCTATAACCCATGATGAGCCCCGCGATCTTATCCATGCCGCCCGCGGCATTTTGAATGGTGGAAATACGTCTCCCCGCCATCCCGCGAGTTATTAAGATGCTTGGACACATCCCATGACGGAAGGTGCTAAAACGCCTTTTTATTGAAAAAACGTTCCAGTGTGGCCAGTCTCATGCCGGTGGGCGGGCGCTCCTCGGGGTCGATCCGCACGTCTATGACCGTGGGCCGGCCGGAGGCGAGGGCGCGCTTGACGAGCTGCTCGGTCTCGCCGGGAAGCCGGGCGCGGAAGGCCTGGGCGCCCATGGCCTCTCCCATTTTGGCGATGTCCAGCGGCTGTCTGAAGAGGGACGTGTTGAACTTCCCTTTGAATTGGATGACTTCCCCCAAATGCACCATGCCGTGGCCCCCGTTGTTCAAAACCACCCAAATGACGGGGATGTCGTTTTCCACGGCGGTGTGGACCTCCATGCCGTTCATGGCGAAGGCTCCGTCGCCGACGAGGGCGACCACGGGACGGCCGGGAGCGGCGAGCTTGCCGCCGATGGCGCCGGCCACGGCGTGGCCCATGGAGCCGAAGCCCATGTTGATGAAGAAAGTTCCGGGATCCCGAACGGTGTAGTAATGGAGCGCCCAAGCCATGACGTTGCCGATGTCCACGAAAAGCACGGCCTCGTCGGGCAGCGCGCGCCTCAGCTCCGCGATGACGCGCTGCGGCTTCAAAGGCCCCTCGCTTTCCATGCTCGGCGCGTTGATGAACCGGGGGTGAGCCGCTTTCAGCGACTTCACTTGCGCCAACCGCCTTTCCAGGTCCGCATCGTTTTCCAGCCAGCGATTGTCCCGCTCCACTTGGTATTTGAGTTCCGTGAGCACCTGTCGCGCATCCCCCACCAGCCCGGCGGTCACGGGATAGTTCCGGCCGATTTCGTTGGGGTCGATGTCGATTTGGATCAGATCCCTCCCCTCCGACAGGCGCGGGTCCCAGGCGTGGGTGGAAGCCTCGCCCAAGCTTGTCCCGATCACCAGCAAAAGGTCGGTTTCTTTGGCAAGGATCGCGGCGTCGGATTGAGGAGAGCCCGCAAACCCGAAAACCCCCAAAGAGAGCACGTGGTCCTCCGGGAAAACGCCCTTGCCTTTTTGCGTGGTCGCGACGGGGACGCGCAGGCGCTCCGCCAGGGCCCTCAGCTCACCGTAGGCCCGCGCCAAGTGGACGCCGTAGCCGGCCAGGATGACGGGACGGCGCGCGCGCAAAAGGTGTTTGGCCGCTTCTTTGACGGAGCCGCGATCGAAGTGCTCCATTTGAGGGCGATACTGGGAGACGGGACGAATATCGGGGGCGACGGGCCGCTTCATCATGTCGGCGGGCATGTTGAGATGGATGGGGCCGGGCCGGCCGCTCATGCACGTGCGAAGGAGATACCGCGTCATATCGGCCATCTTCTCGGGTGTGATGAGCATGACGCTGGCCTTGGTGACGCTCTTGTAGAGGTCCACGATGTCTATGCCCATGGGAGAGCTTTCCTGGGCGGCGCCTTTTCCGAAGGCCGAGGTGGCGATTTGCGCCGTGAGGATAAGGGTCGGCACGGAATCCCGATGGGCGCAGGCGATGCCCGTCAGGGCGTTGGTGGCGCCGGGCCCCGTGGTGGTGCAACAGACGCCCAGGCGGCCGCTGACGCGGGCGTAGCCGTCCGCCATGAACGCGGCGCCTTCCTCGTGCTTCGTCAAAATCGGCCGGATCTTGCGTCGTTCAAAGAGCGCTTCGTACAGCGGCATCAAGGGGCCGCCGGGAATGCCGAAAATACAGTCCACTCCTTCCCCCTCCAAATATTGCAGGAGGAGGTGTATGGCGGGAACGTCGGCGGTTTGCGCGGCGACCGACGGCTCAACGAAATTTTGCGGGGACGTTACCGTGTGGCCGCCGTCTCTTCCAGCCCCATGAGTTCCAGCGCTTTCCATGCGACCTCCTTGATTTTGAGCGGCTTAAAAAAGAAAGCATCGGCTCGTTTCTCGACAAAGCCCAAGTCCTCTGAGTTCAGCTTTTTCCCGGTCATGGCGATGACTTTGATTTTTTGCGCGCGGGGATCGGAGCGGAGGGTTTTGAGGACCTGCAGGCCGTCCATGACGGGCATGACCACGTCCAGAAGGATCAGGTCGGGCGGGCGGCGGCCGATGGCCAGGAGGGCTTCCACGCCGTCTCGGATCAGTTGAACGTCCAACTCGGCCGACGCTTTGCCCAGCGCCCGGAGGAGCAAAGCGCCCACGGCGGCATCGTCCTCGACCACGAGGACCTGTTTAAGACCGGCGCTCAGCTCGGGCGGCGCGGGAATGTTGTATTGGCGCAGGAAATCCCTGAGGTCGGCCTGGCGGATGCGGCGGTGCCCGCCGGGGGTTGTGTAGGCGCGTATGATATTTTGGTTGGCCCACTTGATGACGGTGGTCGGTCTGACGTTGCAAATATCCGCGACCTGAAAGGTGGTGTAAATCTTTTCGCGCATATCCCCCGCGCTGGAAAAGAGGAGTAAACTAATTAATACAAGCTAGAGTATAGGTTTTGGCCGCGCTCGAAGTCAAGAATAATATGTTTGATGAGTTTTTGGCGATAAACCTATTGCGGGCTGGGAGCCAACGGGATGCGGATGACGATTTTGAGGCTTTCGCTCGGTTTCGATTCGCAGTGGATGGCGCCTTTGTGGCTTTCCAGGGCGTCGCGGGCGGCCTGCAGGTCGGGCGCGGAGGCGGAGGCGCCGGCGGCGAGAATTTCCAGGCGGCCTTCTCGGCCATGCCGCTCCAGAGACACGGCCATGCGCTTGGCCGGGCCGGCCGCGTCCAAGGCGCATTTGAAGGAGTTAAAAAGAGCCTGCTGCATGGCGCGCCTGCGGACCAGGACGCGCAAATCTTCGCTGGGGAATACCTTCTGGAAGTCAACCCCCCGGGCCTTCACGTCGAAAGACAAAACGCCCAAGGTGTTCTCCACGAGGTCCCGCAGGGAAACGGACTCCTCGGCCTGCGCGGCAGGCCGGGCGTAGCGCGCGATGCGCTCGATCAGGACGGAAACACGGTCGGCCTCCTGCATGACGGTGGCGGCGTCCTGACGGACGGCTTTGTCGAGGCCGGGCGTTTCGCGGATCAGTTGGGCGTAACCCTTGATGGCCGTGAGGGGGCCGTTCATGTCGTGGACGATGCGGGTGGCCAGGGCGCCGAGGTGGGCCATGGGCTCCATGTCGGAAAGTTTCTCCAGGGCTTGGCGGAGCCGGCTTCGCTCGGCCTCCAGCTCCCGCCGCAGGCGGCGCGCGGCGTCCCGCTGCCGGCGAAAGGCCCACAGAGCCGCCCCCGCCGCGGCCAGACCGCCCGCCGCAAAAGCGATGGTGGCCGGTTCGGTCATCGCCCGTCAGGCCTTCAGCGCGGCCTTGACGGAGGAAAGGAAGGTCTTCGTGTCGAGAGGTTTGAGGATGAGGTCCTGGATGTCGTGCTTGCGGAGATCGGTGATTTCCTTGGTGTCCCGGGCGCCGGTGATGACCAGGATGGGCGTGGACTGGAGGTCCGGATCGGAACGGATGAGGCGGATGACGTCGCGGCCGTCCATGTCCTTTAAGAACACGTCCAGCAGAATGAGGTCCGGCAGGTAGGCTTTCATCAAATACCCCGCCTCGAAGCCCGAGTCCGTGGACCGCACGTCCAGCAGGGGGTCCCTTTCCAACAGCCGGCGGATGAGGCGCAGTTCGGTCGGATTGTCCTCCACCACCAACACTTTGCTTCGCTTCTGGGCCGAGCGAAGGGACGGCATGCCGCTTTGAACGAGAAACCGGTCCAAATCCTCCCGGGTGATGCGGTAATGGCCGCCGGGGGTGGCGAAGGCTTTGATTTGGTTGTTTCGGATGGCCCGAAAGAGCGTGGACGGACTGATTCGGCAGATCCGCGCCGCTTCGGAGGTGGTATAGACTTCTTTATCCATTTGACCCATATAACCTCTTTGAGTTATTAAATTAGCTTGGTCTTATTATATAGTTTGATTTGTTTTTTGTCAATAGATTTAACAATGTTTCATAAACACTCTACATTATTTTTTCGACGTTTCCTTCTAATATAGATTCCAGTATTCTTGCACCCACCGAACTTGACGTGTGAATCCGCACGATGCGCGGCCTTTTCTCTTTCGGCATGGAGACGATGAACCGCGCCACGGGCGAAAAATTGTCGCCGCCTTCGCTGCCGATGACGAAATCCAGGCTGACTTCCTCCACCGCTTGGGCGGCCAGGACATCCACGGCCTCTTTTACCGTCCGCGCCACCTCCCAGCCCTGGGGCGGCTGCCGGACGTCGTCCACGTAAAGTTTCATGACATAGAGCCTATCTCAACAACCCCATTTGGGGCTGCAACTTTGGCTTTCGGCCTGCGCCTTCGCAAAATTTCCCTTACATACTTCCTCAAGTATGCTCGGGAAATTTTGCTTCGGCTCGGCTCGAAATCCAAAGTTTCGCTCCTCAAAGCGGGTTATTGAGACAGGCTCTAAAGCGCCCGCCGTAGGACGCGGCCGACGTTTCGCACGAAGGGCGCCGGGTCGAAGCAGGCCGCGATTTCCGCGGGCCTGAGCCGGGAGCGGATGGCGGCGTCGGCCGAAATCATTCCGCGGAAACCGACGCCGCGAACCCAGGCCTCCTGAGCGTGTTTTTGCACGAGTTCGTAGGCCTTTTGTTTGGGCAATCCCTTTTTCGTCAGGGCCACCACCAGCCGCTGGGAGCAGACGATCTCCAAAGTCCGTTCCATGTTGGCCCGCATGCGTTCCGGATAAACCTGCAGGCCGCGGAGCACGCCCGCCAGCCGGTGGATCATGAAGTCCAAGGCGATGCAGGCGTCCGGAAGGATCACCCTCTCCACGGAGGAATGCGAGATGTCCCGTTCGTGCCAAAGAGCGACGTCTTCGACGGCGGCCGAGGCGTAGCCGCGCAGGAGCCGGGCCAGCCCGCAAATGTTCTCCGACGCCACGGGGTTGCGCTTGTGCGGCATGGCGCTGGAGCCCTTTTGCCCCGGAGTGAAAGGCTCCTCCGCTTCCAAAACTTCCGTGCGCTGGAGGTGGCGCAGTTCCACGGCGATGCGCTCGAGGCCCGCGCCGGCCAGAGCCAGCGTTTGCACGAACCTCGCGTGGCGGTCGCGCGGGACCACTTGCGTGGCGGCGGGTTCAGGCTTCAAACCCAGGCGGCGGCAAACGTCTTGCTCAACCTCCATGTCCACATGAGCGAAAGTGCCGACGGCTCCGGAAAGTTTACCATAAGCTATCTCTTTTTTAACATGGTTAAGCCTTGTTAAGTTTCTTTTTATTTCGGCGCACCAGCCGGCCGCTTTGAAGCCGAAGGTGATGGGCTCGGCGTGGACGCCGTGGCTGCGGCCCATCATGAGGGTCTTTTCGTGCTTGAGAGCGAGGGTTTTCGCGGCGGCGAGCAGTTCGCCCAGGCCGGCTTCCAAAAGTTCGGCGGCTTTCACCATCTGCAAAGCCAGGGCGGTGTCGAGGACGTCGGAGGATGTCAGACCGGCGTGGAGCACTTTGGCGGAAGGGCCCGCTTGTTCTTCGATTTGCGTGAGGAAGGCGATGACGTCGTGCTTGACGGTTTTCTCGATCTCGAGGATGCGGGCGACGTCCACCCGGGCGCGGCGGCGCAGAACGCGGACGGCGGTTTTGTCCAAGGCGCCGCGGCGAGCCATGGCCTCGGCGGCCAAGAGCTCGATTTCCAATATGGTTTCCCAGCGGAACCGGTCGGTCCACAGCTGGGCCATGTCCGGACGTGTGTAGCGGGGAATCAAGAGGTTTTGTCTTTCATGGCGCTGTATAAAGATTAAATATCAACAGGGCCGGGAGGGCAAGGGCTTTTTCCGCGGGCGCCCGGTTTGAATGTTGTAAAATGGCCGGCATGTTTTCTTCCGTCCTGCGCCCGGCGCCTTTGGCGGCTCTCTTCGCCGCGGCGGTGTCCGCGCTGAAAGCCGGCCAGCATTTCTCCCTCCAAACCCAGGCCTACGACCTGGGAATCTACGCCAACGTCCTGTGGAACACCGGCCAGGGGCGGTTCTTCGAGAATTCCATCAGCCGCGTCAGCTATTTGGGGGATCATTTCGCGCCCTTGCTGCTCCTTTTGGTCCCGTTGCTCCGGCTTTGGGAAAACGCCGCGGCGCTGCTTTTGTTCCAAAGCGCGGCGCTGGCCTTGGCCGTTCCCGCCGTTTATGGGCTGGCGCGGCGAGCGGCCGGCG
>JBQTIM010000083.1:0-7658 GCA_052388135.1 Elusimicrobiota bacterium | reverse complement strand
GACCAAAACGCCGAGATCTTCGTTTATTCCATTTTCCTCAAAGAAAATCGCCGTTTGATATATACAAGGCAAATTTTTCTCGCTCGACACCGAAAGAGCTTCGCCGCTTACAAAACGACTTACTGCTTCACGGTCCTCATTCGGCAAGGACACAAGAGCTAAAACGCTTTGCGCAATTCGCTGGCCCTTCGAGCTGACGTGTTGCTTGCCTTCGTACGGGAAAGCCAACTCAGTATCCGCCGAGAAGGCCGAAATCACTTGGTCCCTTTCGGCTTTCGCTATGCTGGATTGACTCAGCTTTCGATTAAATTGGGCTACAGACTCAACCGGAGCCCGTTCACCTATTCTGACCGTTGAATCCGAAATCTTTGCCTCATTGCCGCTTCGCGCTATCTGGCCAAATTCCGCCGACCGCTGCAGTTCAGGAAGCATTTCCTTAATTAAATCCACCGTAATGCCGCCTTTAGAGGCCTTGAATTTCGCCCGTGCGTCTGCGTCCGAGCGATTCATCAACGTCTGGACGTCCGTAACCATATGGATGGAAGTGGTTTGCCCGTAGAACCTATTGCCCAGTCCTCTGCCCGCGTTCTGAATAAAGGCCGTTTCCGACATGAAAGTCGGGTCCGCAATATACAGCTTCACTTCGGAGCGGGCCAAAGATTTAATCGCCTCCGTCACCTTAATTCCTCCGCCGAGGTCCTCTCCTATGCTTCGGCTTAGGATATCGCGATCCGACACCGGCTCCACTCCCCGTTCAGCCAAAGCGCGAATGCCCTCCGTGACAACCACGCTTGACTCCTTGTCCCCCATTTTAACAGGCATATAATCGCCAGCCTTGGTGTCCTTTATCTGTTTAAGAATCGTCTCAACCGATTGGCCATTGCCAAGCCCGCGCTCAATAATATTGCTGTAGGCCCGCAGATTCTTGTAATCCTTGCTGATTCCGCTGGCCATCACGTCTGCTTCCGCGAGCAACCTAATCCCTTCCGTAATTTTTACACCGCCCGATTCTTTGCCGACCTCGAGGACAGACACCTCTTTCGCGGTATATTTGGCTTCTTTAAATTCCACTCCGTCAAAATGGCCCCGCGTCAAACGGTCATAGGCATTCCTATCTTTTTTAGTAACCGTCTTGTTCGTTTCCGCCGCAAGACCTTCCGCGAGCTTATAAGTCAACTGTTTTTCGGCGAAAGAAACGACGTCCAATCCGCGGCCCACCTGCTCCACGTTTCCAATCAGTATCCTGGTGTTGCCCGTTTTGATCATGGAGGTGATCTGTGGGCCGGATGTCGTCAAGCCTGCAAATCTCATTTCATTTGCATTGAAATCCCCTCTGCTTCTCAGGTAGTTTCTGAACATCCGCGCGTCCGCCGCATTCGCGAAAGAGACGATGGCTTGCACGTCTGGGCTTTTCATGGCCTCCGCCATGTTATGAAACATCTGCTTCCGATCGGCGTAGGGTCTTGTTTGCCCGTCTTTCCGCACCCCATCAAAATCCGTCCGGGCCACACTCCCATCGTTCTTAAGAATTAAATCCGCCTTCGCGGTTCCCAGGCCCTTGATTGTGAATTCACTTCCCAGAACCGCCCCAATGGCCTTGGAAACGGTTCCTGTGAGGCCGACCACGCCGTGAGCGTTCTTGACAGCCTCAAGAGCCGTGCCTTCCACGGGAGACTTCCCATCGCGGGCCCGTGTGATCTCCAACCCATACTTCACTTCCAGGACTTGTTTGAACCCATCCGGAGGCACCAAATCCCGGCCGATGCCGGCGCTCTCTATCAGGATTTTCCCTTGCGAAACCGCATAGGCTTCGCCCACCCGAGAATCCAAGGCCCGTACGGCCTGCTCCAAGAACCCTTTGACACGAGCGACCCTGGCTTCTCGATTCATGCCGACCATTCCTAGGGAATCCACGGCTTCAGGGCTCATCTGGCGCTCGACAAGATCGGCCCTTAATTCAATGCTCGTCTTCTGCCGGGAGGAAAATTCGCCCGAGACAGCATCCTTTCCTTTCAACGCCAGGACGGACTGGGCATGGCTGGTTACAGTCTCCCAAAGAGCTTTTTGAGCCCCGTCATATCGTCCGCCGACTTTTATCCCATCCTTTGTCGTTTCAGCCTGCCTGTGATTCAATTTTCCAAATTCTGATTGAATAATGGTTTTCGGCAAGAAAACCATGGAGTCGAATTCATCCGCGAGCAGGATACCCATCTTGTCTTTGAGGATGGTCGATTTTCCTTCGGCTTCATAGGATTTATCACGGGCAAATCTCGTGCCCAGTTCCTGCGCATCCATAAACAATATTTTTGGCGATTTCTGAGAAATCGCCTGGGTAATCTCGGCATCCGAAGTCTTTTCGGTTACGACAAGCGTCTCAGCAATCCTTGTTCCGAATCTCCGGCGATGATCGCTCTCCAGCGAGCGCACATTGGCGGAAGCGTCCGCCAACACAACAGTTGCCTTTCCCATTCGGGTGTTGAGGGTGTATATAAGAGGCTCAAACAAAGTGGCAATGATTGTTTTTCCCATGCCGGTCCCCAGCATTTGGACGACCCTTAATTCGCCCGGCCGCAGGTCACGACCCTCATTGACAGCTCTGACACCGATATCAAAAACCTCTCGAATGGCCTCCTTTTGCCCAGGGCTCAAGATTTTGCCTTCCAACTTGAACGAGTCGGAGATCACCTGGGCGGCGTTGATCGCCGCTCGCCTCACTTGGCGTGAATTTATGTGATCTCCCGCGAGAATACCCTCGATGCGGCCCACCAGGTCCCGCGTATGTATTTCGATCTTGGCCACACTTTGCATGCGGCTGTCGGGAGTATAGGTTCTCCCATCGATTTCTATGCTATCCCCACGGCGAAGACCCAACAAATGTTCACGACTTAAGGATCCCACGAACCTATCCTGGGCGACCTGTCGCACACTCTCTGGCAGAGCAGCGTCCCGCATGACGTCAACCAGAGGACGTTGGCTTTCAATTTCCCTCTCGATCATCGCTCGAGTTGCCAAATCCTTTAGGCGCTCGCCCGGAACGAAGTTTGACCGGCCTTCCGGCGCTTTCCCTTCCGCAAGGCGCGCCAAATCGGAATAGGAAGCTTCCCGCACATACTTTAATTCGGCCTCTGCCCTCAAAGCGTCCGGGATGGCAAGTTTCTGCACTTTATCCGTCGCAAACACGATTTGTTCCAAAGTCACGCCACGGCTCTCCAGCCGGGCGGCCAATTCTCCCGTGGCGCGTTCGACAGCGGCTTCGGTGGGAGTATACGTCTTGCCTTCGAGTTGAATCGGTTGATTCGCTTTGGCGCCGGCGATTTGGCCCAGCGTGGAATCATTCAGCGTTCGAATGCCCACCGCATCCGCGGCCGTCCTCAGATTGGATGTTATTTCCACGTCATATCTTTTTCCATTGACCTCTAACGAAACCGACTTTTCTCCCCTAAGAGTCGCCTTGAACACGTCGCCCAGGAAAGTTTCGGCCTGCCTACCGCCTTCTCTTAATATCTCATTGGCCTTCACCGCTCCAGCGCTCGGCCTGGAACGCGTCGGCACGAGGAAGAAGGAGAAATTTTCGCCGAAGGAGGAGAAGAGGCCTTGTTTCTTGCCTTCCGCATCGAAGCCGTAGAAGTTGTCGGTGCCCAAGACCCTGTCGAGGACGGATCCGGCCGCTTTGCCCAGGACCGCCGCCACGTGATATTGGGAGACCATTTCAGTCATATGGACTTGTTGTCCCAGCGACCCTCCCAACCCGAGCCGTTCGCTTATTTTTAAAGGCCCGCCCTCGGCCCATCTCGCCAAAACACGCTTGCCGAAGGCTTCTCCCGGGATGGCCAGGCCAAAGAGAGCCCCGGAGAAGAACCCGAAGGAGAATCCTTGCAAGATGGAGTCCCCGTAACTGTACGGATGGCCCGAGGTCGCGGCCATGACCCTGTTGAAAGCCATGCCGAAGGAAGAAGCGTTGAAGGCCGCGAGGTGCAATCCGGTTCTTACAATTCCGCCCTCTCCGATTAAGAACTGCTTCGGACCCTTGTCCACATAACTTCTCAGAACGTTTCTCATGTTGCCCAGCCAGACCTGCGCCAAGCGGGGCGCCGCGAAACCCAGCACGCTGCCGAGGGCTCCGCCCAGGAGGGAGTTGGCGCCGATCTTTTTTAGTCCTTCCTTGCCGAAAACGGCCTTGAAGGCGTCGTCGAAACTGTGCAGAAGGCCGGAGAGGCCGTCCTCGCTCCAGCCTTGCATGAGAGCGCCGGAGAACTCCATGGTCGCGGTGGAGACGCCGCTGAGCGTTCCAACAGCCGCTCCCAGCTTAAGGCCTTGGGTCGCCCTGTTGAGCCCATGGGAAGCGAAGGTCGAGAAGGGCTTGAACCTTCCGGAGGCCGACTCCGCGGCGAAGGCCCGGCTCACGGCCCGGAAGCCGCCGTCTCTGAAAAGATTCGTAAAACCTTCCACGCCGCCCTGACCCTTCAAGGCCGTTATAAAATTCTCAGCGCCGCCGGCTTTGCCGACCAAATGCGCGAACCTATCGGCCCCGACAACGCTCGCCATCTCGCGGATGGATGAGGTCGTAATCCCATCGGCCCCCTGGGCCGCCGCTTTGGCCAAATGTCCGAACCCTTCTATTCCGACACCCTTGGTAGCCACCAGACCGGCCGCTCTCCGGCCCCCCATGGCGCCGATGAGACGGCCGGCATCGTCAGCACCGACCGCCCTTATTAGTGCAGCGGTATCTTTTTTACCCACTTGCGCGATGAAGTTCTGTGCTTGTCTTTTTGCCGCCGTTTCCCAGAGCTCGGCTGTCGCGCCCTTGACTGCTCCCTCGGCAACCCCCGTAGCGAGCTGTGTGGCAAGGGTTCCCGCATATTCCCTTCCGAACATCTTCGCGCCGTATATCAAAACCTTTTCTTTAGCAAGGGCTCCCAATTTTCCAGCCCCGGGGATGAAGGCGCTGCCGATGTCGAAAGCCACCATGCCCCAGGCGCCTTTATCGACATCCATGGCCACGAAGGGAGCGCTTATGGCCAACCCGATGCCGATGGCGATCCAGATAGGGGACCCGACCACCGCGAGCACCGCTCCGACAGCGGCGACGACGACGCCAGCGGCGGCGTCCCAAGGGTTCGCGCGAATCCAGGCCCCCATGGCTCTGTAGCCGTCCCAAGCGGATTGAGCCGTTGAGCCGACCCACTTACCGATGGCGACCAAGCCGCCGCCGATGGACCCCAGGGCGCTGCGAATGGATCCCGTAAGATCGTGCTTCAGGGCGAAGACGGCTCCATAAACGCCGTCCCAAACCGCGTCCAACGCTCCCAAGATGCCTTTCCCGGCATCGGCGAACCAGCCTCCGACCTTGCTCCAAAAACCAGAATCCTTCTTGACTTCCCAGCCCGTGACGGACTTGGCGGATGCCGTCATTTTCTGGCCCAAGGCGTTGGTTACGACGCGGGCCAGCTGCCTGCCGTGCGCGTCGACGGTTACAGCCTCGGTCAAGCCGACGCCCATGACCTTCCGCGAGGTCGTGGAAACGTGATCCAGAGACTTCCCGTTGACGGCGTAGGACTCGATCACGGTTGAGCCGTCGGGAGCCACGTGCTGGCGGGTGGCGCCGGAGAAGGAGGCGGTGAGGCGGTCCTGCGCGGGTACCCAACGGCCGCCGCCGGGAAGCACCATTTCGCCGTAGGAGAGCTTGAAGCTGCCCTGTATGTTCTCGCCCTTGGAATTGAAGCCCCCGATGGTAAGGCCGTCCCCGTTGATGCCGAAGCTTGTGAGCTGGCTCAACCCGAAGCGGTCTCTGAGGGCCTCTACCCCGCTCGAAATGGCCTGCGTTAGGCCCGGAGTGGAAATGTTGCTTCCATTTTGGTCGAAGACCGCGACGTTCTTGAAACCATCTCCGCGGGCGTTCAACTCCGCTATGACAACGCCCTTGGCGGCCTGGAAGGGAGCGACGGGGAGGATGCCGTTTGCGTTAAAATTGCGGTTGAGATTCGCGTCGATGTTTTCTTTCTCCGCATAGACATCAGCCATATAAGACGCAACAACGGCGCCCGTCCTCCGATCCCTCGCCGTGAGTAAGAGCCCGCCCCCGCTCGTCAGAGAGACGTCCGTAATGCCTCTCTCGACCATCTTCTGGTTCAGCACGCTCACGGACTGCCCGTCCTTCATGCGCCCGTCGGCGCCCATGTAGTCTATCTGCGGGCGGGACTTGGCGGGATCGCTCGAAATTCCATCGGTCGCCGTTATGGCGCCGGTGAACTTCTTGTTGTCCATTCCCCAAATCACCTCGACGACACGGCCGGCTTCCTTGCTGAAGTCAACGTTTAAGGATCGCCCGACAAGCCGCCCGTCGGGCGATATCGCCCACGCCATGTCTTTCCGGGATGTTTCCTCAACAAGAACGCGCCTCATCTCGGGATCGACGAAATCCAGCTTGCCCAGGTCGGGATTGTTCCCCCCGCCCCAAACCTTTTCCGCCCCGTTCCAGTAGGCGATGAACCGCCCTTCGCTGTCGGTCTTGAGGGCGCTCCAATCTTGCTTTCCTGCGTCATTGAAGAAGCCGGAAAGAGGCAGGCCGACCTTCACCCGCCGGTTTCCGTCCAGAGCCACGACCTCGATGACACCGTCCATGCTCACGCCGACGGACTCGATGTGGGGCGTGATGCCCCGCGAACCGCCGTCCATCAGCACTTGATACATGGCCTCCTTGGCCGATTTTGTGATGTCCTGGAGGCCGGAACCGACACGCGCCGCGAGGTAGACGATGTCCTTGCCTACAATCTTTCCATCCACCACCGTGCCTTTGACGGCCGTCGTATGGCTGACAGTGACTTCCGATTTTTCCATACCGGGCATGACGGGGCCCATGACGGGCATCTCCGGTCCGGCGTCCCGCTGAACCATATTGAAGTCCACATAGATGGCATTGCCGGTGAGTCTGCCATCGGCGCCCCTTTCGGTGGATACGACCCGGACTCGGGATTGGCCCGTGGCCTCGTCGATGAAAACCAGGGCCGTCGACCGGAAGGAACCAGCGGACGCTTGCGCATCGAACCCCAGCCTGTCTCGGCCGATGGCCTGTTGAGCGTTGACATCCCTGAGCTCGTTGGAACGCAGGACCTGCTGATTGATGCTGGTGCCTTCCTGCCAGTCTCCGGTCCGGGCGTCGGAGATGATAAATCCCGCTTCTTTGCCTTTGCCGTTGAAAATCAGCTCGCGTATGCTTCCTACGGGCTTGCCGTTTTCCAGCCCCACCCGGCTGTCATCCACAAGGTGGATGTTGCCTACCTCGTCAATCGACACGTTGTTAATGTTCAACTGCAACCCGTGAGTGTTTAATTCCTCCACCCGGTCGGGCGCCGTTTGGTAGCCGAGCGCCCGGACGTCTCCGCTCCCGATATCGTAATCAAGGACGAAACCGGCGTCTTTCCCGGTGAAGTACGTGCGAATGGCCGTTCCTTCCGTCGGCTTGCCGGTGTTGGGATCCCACGCCGTGGCGCCGGCAAAATTATTGATCATCTGAAGATTGCCGGAAGCATCCCTGAACTCTTCACCGATGAGGTTCCCCTTTTCGTTCAGGAACCCTGTGTATGTCTGGTTAGAATCGGATATCTGGAAGCGGGTCGTTCTCCAGCGAGAGGAATCCATGGGGTCCAACGCCGCTTGAC
>JBQTIM010000082.1:0-7014 GCA_052388135.1 Elusimicrobiota bacterium | reverse complement strand
GCATCCTGGGATGGATGATGGACACTTACTCCAGGACCGTGGGCCATTCCGTTCCGGGCGTGGTGCCTGGCAAGCCCTTGGAAATCGGCGGTTCCGCCGGCCGCGTGGACGCCACGGGCCGCGGCGTGGCTTACGTCACGGAAGACATCTGCCGCCTCCTCGGACGCCCCCTCAAGGACCTGCGGGTGGCTGTGCAAGGCTTCGGCAACGTGGGATCCCATGCCGCGCGGCTCCTCGCCGATATGGGACCGAAGGTGGTGGGCGTTTCCGACAGCCTGGGCGGCGTGTGGAACGACAAGGGGCTGGACGTCGCGCGTCTTTTGGAGCACGGCGGCAAGACCAAAAGCGTGAGCGGATTTACGGGCGGGGACGCCATCCCGGGCGCGGACCTTCTGACGGGGGATTGCGACGTCCTCATCCCCGCGGCCCTGGAAGGCCAGATCACCGAAGAGAACGCGCCCAGATTGAAGGCCTCCATCGTGGTGGATGCGGCCAAAGGCCCCACCACGCCCGAGGCCGACGACATTCTGCGCCGCCGGGGCGTGACCGTGGTGCCCGACATCCTGGCCAACGCCGGCGGCGTCACCGTGTCTTACTTCGAGTGGGTGCAGGACATCCAGGCGTTTTTCTGGGACGAGGACGAGATCCGCAAGCGCCTGCGGCACATCATGAGCCAGGCCTTCCAGGAAGTCTGGACGCTTTCCAAGGAGCGGGACACGGATCTCCGCAGCGCCGCCATGATGCTGGGGGTGTCCCGCGTGGCGGCGGCGGCCAAGATCCGGGGGATCTACCCGTGAAAAAAGATTTGCTGTCCATCGCCGACCTTTCGGCCGCGGACATCGAGCGGCTTCTGGAATCCGCCCGCCGGCTGAAGGCCGCGCGCCGGCCCTCCCAGGACCTGCACGGAAAATCCCTCGGGATGATCTTCCAGAAACCGTCCACGCGCACGGCCGTTTCCTTTTCCGTGGCCATGTTCGAGCTGGGCGGCCTGGCCCTGCCCATGAACTACCAGGACCTGCAGATGAAGCGGGGGGAAACCGTGGCCGACACCGCCCGCACCCTGTCGCGCTACGTGTCGGGCATCATGATCCGGGCCAACCGCCACGGGGACGCGGAGGAACTGGCGCGCCACGCCGCCGTGCCTGTGATCAACGGATTGACGGAAAAAGAACACCCGTGCCAGACCCTGGCGGACCTCCTGACCATCCAGGAGGTTTTCCAGCTGAAAGCCGCCGCCGATATGAAGCGCCTGCGCCTGGTCTACATCGGCGACGGAAACAACGTGGCCCAGTCCTGGATGCTGGCGGCGGGACTCCTGGGCCTCAACTTGGTGGTCTGCTCGCCCGAAGGCTACGATCCCGAAAAGGAATTCGTTCAGAAGGCGGCCGAGCTTTGTTCGGCCAGCGGCGGGCGCGTCGTCTACGAGCGGCGCGCCGAAGCCGCCGCGGCCGGCGCCTCCGTCCTCTACACCGACGTTTGGGCTTCCATGGGGAAGGAAGAGGAAGGCGAGCACCGCAAGAAAATTTTCAGGCCTTACCAGCTCAACGACAAGCTGTTGGCCGCGGCCCGGCCGGACGCCGTGGTGATGCATTGCCTGCCGGCCCATCGCGGCGATGAAATCACCGATTCCGTCATGGACGGCCCCCGCTCCGTGGTCTTCGACCAGGCGGAGAACCGGCTGCACGTGCAGAAGGCCGTCCTTCTCCAATTTTTGAAACCCGCGTGATCAGCGAACTGGGCGGCCATCGGCCCGACATCCACCCCACCGCCTACGTGCACGAGACGGCGGTGATCATGGGCCGGGTCCGGATCGGGCCCAAGGCTTCCATCTGGCCCTACGCGGTCCTGCGCGGGGACATCGAAGAGATCGTGGTGGGCGAGGGCACCAACATCCAGGACAACACGGTGATCCACACCGATCCCGGCGCCCCGGTCGTCCTGGGGGATTGGATTTCCGTCGGGCACGCGGCCATTTTGCACGGCTGCCGGGTGGGCGGCCGCTGCCTGGTGGGCATGGGATCCATCCTGCTGACGGGCTCCGTGGTGGAGGAGGGGTCCATGGTGGCCGCCGGGGCCCTGCTGTCGCCGGGCGCCCGCGTGCCCCAGGGCCGCCTGGCCCTGGGCGTGCCGGCCCGGGCCATCCGCGACCTGACGCCCGAGGAGATTCAACACATCCACGACAACGCCGCCAATTACGTGGGCTACTCCGAGAAGGCGCGAGCCGGAAAAATCCTCGGATAGATGCCCTCCGCCGGGCTTGAGCGCCGTCTCGCGTCCGGGAGCGCCCGCCGAAAACACAAACCCTCCCGCCGCAACGACGTCCCCTGGATTTACCGCCGGCTCCTCCGGGAATTCGGTCCCCAGGGCTGGTGGCCGGTGACTCCGCCGGGCGGCCGGCGCCCCTGCTATTCCCTTCGCTGCACGCGCGGCGAAATTGCTCCCCGCCAAAAGTTCGAGATCGCGGCCGGCGCCATCCTCACCCAGAACACGGCCTGGTCCAATGTGGAAAAGGCGTTGATCAACCTGGCGGGTCGGCGCCTTCTGTCGTCGCGGAGGATTTTGAAAGCTCCCATCGGCGAGCTGCGGCGCTTGCTCCGCCCCTCCGGCTATTTCCGGCAAAAGTCCCGGCGGCTGAAAAATTTCTGCCGTTTCTTGGAGAGCCGCTGGGGCGGCCGCCTGGACAAGTTCCTGGACCGGCCTTCGGCGCAGGTCCGGCGAGAGCTATTGGCGCTGAACGGCCTCGGCCCCGAAACCGCGGATTCCATCATGCTGTACGCGGGGCGGCACCCCGTTTTCGTCGTGGACGCCTACACCAGCCGCTTCGGCCGTCGCTTCGGTTTGTTCAGCGCGCCGGATTACGACCGCGTTCAAAAATATTTCAGCGCCCGCCTGAGACCCGATCTGGCCGCCTACCGCGAAGCCCACGCCCTGCTGGTGGCTCTGGGAAAAAAATATTGCCGGCCCCGGCCGGTCTGCGCGCCCTGTCCCTTGAGTTCGCGCTGCCGGACGGGACTCGCCGCAAGGAGGATGTCATGACCCCTTACGTCGTGGCTTTCGTCACCGTGGCCTCCGCCCGGGAAGGATCCCGCCTGGCCCGGACCCTCGTGGAGGAAAAGCTGGCGGCCTGCGTCAGCGTGGCGCCGGGCTTGGAATCCCATTACCGGTGGAAGGGCAAGGTGGAGTCCGCCCGCGAACGCCTCCTCATCATCAAAACGCCGCGCTCCAAGGCGCGGCCGCTCGTCCGGCGGGTGCGCGCTCTGCATTCCTACACGGTTCCCGAGGTCATCTTCCTGCCCATCCTGGAGGGGAACAACGATTATTTAAAGTGGATCGGCGAGTCCGTCCGGTGAGCGCCGGCCACGCGGCGCCCGGGAAACGCTCGGGCCCGCGCCCCGTTTCCCTCCCGCTGGTTTTGGCCTCCGCTTCGCCCCGCCGCCGGCTCTTGATGAAGTCTCTGCCGTGGCGTTTCCAAGTGCGTCCCAGCCGGGTCCCCGAGCCGGAGCCCAGCGGCCGCGTCATGCCCGGCTCCTGGGCCTTAGAACTGGCTCGCTTGAAGGCGCGGGCGGCCGCCGCCAAGCTGAAGGAAGGCCTCGTGTTGGGAGCCGACACCTTGGTCTATCAGAAGGGAAAGATTTACGGAAAACCGTCTTCCCGCGCCCACGCCCGGCGCATCCTGCGGGCTCTGGCCGAGGATTGGCACACGGTCCACACGGGCGTGGTCTTGAAGGTGGCGCCCGCCGGCCCGGAATGGTCGGAGACTCGGGCCACCCGGGTCAAGATGAGGCGTTTCACGGAGGAGGAGCTGGATTATTGGTCGGCCAAGAACCACGACAAGGCCGGCGCCTACGCCGCCCAGGAAAAGCGCGACCCCTTCGTGGTGAAATTCGACGGAGATTACGACAACGTGGTGGGCTTGCCCCTTCGGTCGGTGAGGCGCCTTTTGGCCCTCGCCCGCCGGGCCGGCTTGGTTCCGGACTGAGCCGGGGGAGTCAACCGCTGCGAACGGTTCTTCCGGACGACCCGAAAAAAAAGCGGTTCAAAACCGGCCAAGATCGCTTCGGCGCGCTTCTTTTGATCCGCGTTCACCAGGACTCCACCGGCTCTAAAGATATGTATACAGGCGAAATTTGCAGTAGGCCATTTTGTCGTTGCGAGGAGCGAAGCGACGAAGCAACCCCAGTTGTCGAGCCCAGGCAGACATTCTCATGCTCGCGAAACCCGGGATTGCTTCGCCTTCGGCTCGCAATGACACCTTTTTAAACGCAAAGCAGCCCACGGCTGAAATTCTCGTTCTTTAGGAAATAGGTGATTCCGGCGGCATCCAAGATGGATCGGATGAACGCGATGTCCGTCGGATTGTGGGTGGACAGGAGCTTCTCGTAACGTATCGGCCGGGGAGGCGGCGGCAGGGGCGGCAGCCGGGCCGCGAGTTTCCTTCCGCAGTCCGCGCATTTCAGGAAACCGGGCCTGTATTCGCCTCGGCATTTGGGGCAAAACATGGACGGTTCAGCGTCCGGCGGGACTCTCGAGATTCATCTTCACTTTCAGGCCTTTGTTCACCTGGTTCAGCCAGAACTGAAAAGTTTGGGAGGCCTGTTCCTGCCGGAAATGGCGACGGAGCTCCTCGGGGTCCTTCAAAAGCTCCTTGCGCTCGGAAGGCGAGGCTTCGGCCAGCCGTTTCTGGGCGCGCCATTGGAACTCCAGATCGCCGATCTTCACGCCGGAGGCCATGATGTTCTGCAGTTTCTGAATCTTCAAGTCCCGCCGCCGCTCCTCCTCGAACTCCTCGATGGGCATGCGCAGAACCTGGGTCACCGTGTGGCCGTAAAGCCGAGGATCGAACTGCCCGTCCTTTTGGAAAAAGGGCGCGGATTGAATGTAGGCGGCCAGCTCGTTGTCGGTCACTTTCACGCCGTATTTTTCCGCTTCGTGGAGGAAGACCTCCTCCCGCACCAAGTCCTGGGCCGCGGCCTGCTCGAGCTGCCGGGTGCCCTCCTCGTTCAAAGGGGCTTCCTCGCGCCGGCGGCGCTCCATCAAGAATTGCTGAAGGCGCGCCTTGTAGCGTTTCTGGGAAATGTCCCGGCCGTTCACCACGATGGCGGCGTCGTAGGGGGATTTGGTGAACAGGTAATTGCCGAAGCCCATGAAGGTTCCGATGAGGAACCCGCCGACCGTGACGATGAAAATTTTGTAGCGATGCTTGCGCAGCCAATTCATGGATGTCCTCCGGGCGCCAGGCCCCCGTCCTCCGAAAATTCCAAACCGCCGCCGCCGAAATCCTCCCGCGCGAGCCGCCGCATGAGGGAAAAGGCTCTGCCTTCCGGGTCCGCGACCACGCCTTCGGGACGCTTCTGCGCGAAGGAGTGGATGCGGCCCTTCAAGAACCTGCCGTCGGGGGCCAGCACCGCCTCCACGACCGGAGCGTAGCCCCGCGCGCCGCCGATGCCGATGCCCCACCACGTGGCGAAATTGCCGAGGCTGTAGGCCACCAGGCGTCCCTTGTAAAGCGCCGCCGCCCGCGGCACGTGGGGGCCGTGGCCGATCACGAGGTCGGCCCCCGCGTCCACGACGGCCCGGGAAAAGGCGACCAGGTCTCCCCGATCCTCCCCGTAAAATTCTTCCATCCCGGGGGCCACGTGGAAGGCCTCGGGGCCCTCGGCCCCGCCGTGGAAGGACACCAGCACGATGTCGTGCGTCTCCGCCAGGCGCCGGACCCGGGCGGCGGCGCCCGGGATGTCCAGAAGCGAGTGCATGCCGGCGTTGGGCGCGAAAGCGATGAGGGCGACCCTGAGGCCCCGCGCCGTCCAGGAAGCCACGTCCCCTTCCGGCCCGGAATGCCGGATGCCGGCTTCCTCCAGGGCTCGGACCGTGGACGCCAGGCCCTCGGGGCCGAAATCGCCCGCGTGGTTGTTGGCCAGGCTGAGGACGTCGAAGCCGGCGTCCGCCAGAGTGCGGGCGAAACGGGCCGGCGTGCGGAACCAATAGCAGGCCGATGGGTTCCGGCATTTGTCGGCGGGTTCTCCGCCGTCCAAGAGGCATCCCTCCAGGTTTCCGAAGGCGACGTCGGCGGCTTTAAGTATCTCCCGCGGCCCGGCCAGGATTCCGGCGCCGTCGTCCGGCGGAAGCCGGTCTTCCGGAAAATCGGTTCCCAACATGATATCTCCCACGGCGGCCACGCGCAAGGGAGCCTGGGGAAGGACGGCCTCCTCCCTGGGATCGTCCGGGCCCGCGCCGGAGGACGGGCCGCCGCCCGGGCGGGAAGCCGAGCAGGCGCTCAAAAACCCGAGAGCCGAAATAAGGACGGCGAGCGGGAATATTCCGGCGGAACCGTCCCGGAAGGCCGCCGAACGGGGCCGCAGCCGCGGCGCCGTTTCCTCGCGGCCGCCGGGCCGCGTCCGGAAATGAGCCGGCCCCGGAAGCGTTTCCGGGGCCGATGCTGAAAGGCGGAGAGAGGAGCGGTTGCGGATGGTCAGGAAGCCGCGTGCAAGGCGTTGTCCATTCCAACGGCCTTGTCCGCGGTCATGTGGCAGGTTCCCTCGAAAACGGCGCCGTCGGCGATGGTGAGGTGCGCGGTGCGGATGTCGCCGTAGACATGACAGCGGGCCTGCAACTCCAAGGTGCCCGCGGCGGTGACGTTGCCGGTGATCTTGCCGCCCACCACGGCGTGGTCGGCCGTGACGTCGCCGCGCACGTCGCCGGTTTCGCCCACGATCAGGGTTTCGGCCGTGACGTCGCCCTCCAGGCGGCCGTCCACCCGCACGGACCCTTTGGTCTCCAGAGTGCCCTGCACGTGGGACTGCGGGCCGATGACGGTTTCCATCCGGGCGTCGGATTCTTTGGCGTTTTTTGCGACCATAAGGGGTCTCCTTAACCTGAACTTCTCAGTTGGCGCGTGGACCGAGACGGAAAAGCCCGTGAATTTTTCGACGCAAAATTGTGAGAGCATACTTGATGGTATGGTCGAACAATTTTGTTAAGAAAAATTCCGGGATTTTACGTCGAATCCCGCGTTCC
>JBQTIM010000081.1:0-12561 GCA_052388135.1 Elusimicrobiota bacterium | reverse complement strand
CAAAAAGTTTTCTGGCGGTAAAACGGAATATGATGATGAAGCGATGCATCGAATACTTGGAGGCAAGTGGCAAGGTGTCGCCGAAGACTTAATGGCTATCGGTGTTTTGAAAAAGAAGACCATCGGTGGGAAAAACCAGTACTGGTTCCCTTATCTTTATAGACAAGCATTAGATTTAACTCGTGGGAGTGCGTAGAAATACCTTTTCAAGGAGAAACCATGGCTGATACCACCGACCCCAACCAAGGCGACTTGCTGGAAAAAATTTTGCCGCGCAACATCGAGGACGAGATGAAGACGTCCTACATCGATTACTCCATGAGCGTCATCGTGGGGCGCGCCCTGCCGGACGTGCGCGACGGGCTCAAGCCCGTGCATCGCCGCATCCTCTACACCATGGACGAGATGGGGCTGGCCCACAACAAGCCCTACAAAAAATCCGCCCGCGTGGTCGGCGACGTGCTCGGTAAGTACCATCCCCACGGCGACACGGCCGTCTACGACGCCTTGGTCCGCATGGTGCAGGAGTTCTCCCTCCGCCATCCCTTGGTGGACGGCCAAGGCAACTTCGGCTCCGTCGACGGCGATCCCCCGGCGGCCATGCGGTACACCGAGGTCCGCTTGGACGCCATTTCCCAGGAGATGCTGGGGGACATCGACAAGAACACCGTGGACTTCGGCCCCAACTACGACGGCTCCCTCACCGAGCCTCTCGTCCTCCCCGCCAAGCTTCCCAACCTTTTGATCAACGGCTCCTCCGGCATCGCCGTGGGCATGGCGACGAACATCCCCCCGCACAACCTGACCGAGGTGTGCGACGCGGTGGCGGCTTACATCGAAAACCCGGACCTCACGGCGGCGGACATCCTGAAGATCATGAAGGGACCGGATTTCCCCACGGCCGCCATGATCACCGGCCGGCAGGGCATCAAGGATTATTTCGAGACGGGACGCGGCTCCGTGAAGATCCGCGCCAAGGCCGAGATCGAGGAGATGAAGGGCGGCCGGCAGGCCATCATCGTCAACGAACTGCCCTACCAGGTCAACAAGGCCCAGCTTTTGGAAAACATGGCCGACCTGGTCCGCGATAAAAAACTGGAGGACATCTCGGACCTGCGGGACGAATCCGACCGCGACGGCATCCGCATGGTCATCGAGCTGAAGCGCGACGCCAACGCCCAGGTCGTTTTGAACAACCTCTACAAGATGACGCAGATGGAAACCTCCTTCGGCGTCATCCTGCTGGCCCTGGTGAACGGGCGCCCCCGCGTCCTTCCCATGCGGGACATGCTCAAGTATTACGTGGAGCACCGCCAGGACGTGGTGGTCCGCCGCACCCGCTACGAGCTGAAAAAAGCCGAGGACCGCGCCCACATCCTGGAAGGTCTGCGGATCGCCATCGACAACCTGAACGAGATCATCAAGATCATCCGGGCCTCCAAGGACGTGGAGACGGCCCGCAATTCCCTGATGGAGCGGTTCAAGCTTTCCCGCATCCAGGCCCAGGCCATTTTGGACATGCGCCTTCACCAGCTCACGGCTTTGGAGCGAAAATCCCTGGAGGACGAATATTTAGAACTCATTAAAACCATCGCCCGGCTCAAGGCCTTGCTGGCCGACGTGAAGAAAATTCTGGCCGTGGTGCAGGAAGAGCTGAAGGAGATCAAGGAAAAGTACGGCGACAAGCGCCGCACGCAGATCGTGGCGGCGGCGGTGGAGTACGAGCTGGAGGACCTCATCGCCCAGGAAGACGTGGTGGTGACGTTCTCCCACGCTGGCTACGTGAAGCGCCTGCCCGCCGACACCTACAAGGCCCAGAAGCGCGGCGGCCGCGGCATCACCGGCATGAGCACCAAGGAAGACGACTTCGTGGAGCAGCTCTTCGTCACGGACACCCACGCCCACCTGCTCCTGTTCACCAACCGGGGCCGCGTCTACGGCGTGCGCGTCTACGAAATTCCCGAAGCCGGGCGATCCGCCCGCGGCAAAGCGGCCGTGAACCTGGTGGCCCTGGGGCCGGACGAGAAGATCACCTCCGCCATCCCCGTCAAGAGCTTCGACGAAAAAGACACCAAGGGCATGAGCCTGCTCATGTGCACCCGCGCCGGCATGATCAAGAAGACCGCCCTCACCGAGTTCGACGCCATCCGCAAGAGCGGCATCATCGCCATCGGGCTGGACGAGGGCGACGTCTTGGTGGACGTGAAGCTGGCCGACGAGAAGCGCGAGGTGTTCATCGGCACCAAGGAAGGCATGTGCATCCGCTTCCCCGCCGCGCAGGTGCGGCTCATCGGCCGGTCGGGCAAGGGCGTGAAGGGCATCCGCCTCGGCAAGGGCGAGCAGGTGGTGGGCATGGAGGTCACGATCCCCGGCGAGAAGCAGACATTGGTCACCGCCTGCGAGCTCGGCTACGGCAAGCGGACGGAAGTCTCCGAGTACCGGGACCAGAACCGCGCCGGCTCCGGCGTCATCACCATCAAGACCACGGACCGCAACGGCCCCGTGGTGGGCATCAAGCTCGTGTCCGCCGACAACGACCTCATGCTCATGACGGAGAAAGGCATGACGGTCCGCATCCACGTCAAAGACCTCTCCGTCATCGGCCGCAACACCCAGGGCTACCGCCTCCTTCGCCTCGAGGAAGGCGACAAGCTGGCCAACATGGCCCCCGTGGTGGTGGAGGACGAAGGCGAAGCCGTGGACAAGGCGGAGAAGGTTTAGGCCGACGCTTACGCGGGCTTGAAAGACCCTCGGTCGTCAGGCGTTCGCGATGGGCGCGACCGGGCGTCTCCTTCGGCGCCGGCTGTCTCCGCGGGCGAAAAGAAGGCGTATCTGGCGCTCTCGGCGCTTTTCCTCGCGCTCCTGGCTCTCCCCTACGTGTGGGCTTACGTGAGAACTCCGCCCGGTTTCGTGTTCACCGGAGCCCTCAACCAACACGAAGACCAGATGGCCTTTTTGGAGATGATCAAGCAGGGGCGGGACGGGTTGTTCTTCTTTGAAGAGCGCTTCACGACGGAGCCGCAGACTCGAAACCTGTTCTTGCCCTTGTGGCTGATCCTCGGCCAAATCTCGCGCCTCACCGGCCTGCCTCCCATGTTCGTATCCCATCTGGCGCGTTTGGGCTTCGCCGCTTTGTTCCTCGTTCTTCTGCGAAGGTTCCTGGAAAGGTCTCTGCGCGAGGGCGGCGAACGCCTCATCGCCGCGGCGCTGATATTGTTCGGCGGCGGCCTCGGCTGGCTGGTGGTTCGCCTTCCCTTGCCGAGCCCATCCTGGCTGCCCGTGGACCGCGTCATGCCGGAGTCCCTTATTTTCTCCAGCTTCTATCTCAACACGCACTGGGCCGCCGCTCTCTGCCTGATGATGTTCTGTTTCCTTTCCATGATTGAAAAAAGGGATGGCGCGGCCGCGCTTCGGAGCGGCTTGGCCGCGGGAACGAGCGGCGCGGCGCTGGCCTTCGTGCATCCTTACGATGTTCCCGTGGTGCTGGCCGCATCGGCGGCATACGCGGTTTGGGTCTTCCGCGCGGAGCGCGCGCTGAACATCCGGTTTTGGCTTCCCTATCTTTCACTCACCATAGGCGGGGCCGTCGCCGCTTACGCCAACGGCCGGCGAAACGCCGTCGCGTCCGCCATCGCCGACAGTTTGGCCATGCCGTCCGGCCACGTGATGGGATATGTTTTCGGATACGGGGCCATATTCGTCTTGGCCGTCGTGGGCGTATGGAAAGCGGCGCAGGAAAGAAACGGACGATTGGCCTTTCCCATTGTGTGGGCCGTCGTGACCTTTGCCTTGGTTTATTCGCCCGTCTTTTTTCAACGCCGGCTTATATTCGGTGTTCACATCGCCCTGGGGGTGCTGGCCGCCCACGGGCTTTTCCACTTTTTAAGCGGGCGGTTGTTCACGCCGCGCCGCGGCTCGCGAATAGCCGCCGCCGCTGCGGTCGCGGCGGTTCTTCTCCTAAGCTTCCCTTCCAACGCGTATGTCATAACGCGCGACATGAGAAAAGAAGGCCATCCCAGTTACATCCGGAAGGAACTGCGCGGCGGACTTGCCTGGATGGATCGGAACCTCGGCGCCCAGGACGTCGTGCTTTCCACGGGGGAGGCCGGCATGTTCGTTCCGCCCTACACGCGAGCCAAAGTCTTCTTCGGCCATTGGTGCTGCACGCTCAATCGGGAGGCTAAGAAAGCGCAGCTTGAGCGGTTTTGGAGCGACGAGGCGTCCCATGAGGATCGTCGGCTCCTCTTAAGACATTACGGCATCACATGGGTGTTGCATGCCCCGTTTTTATCAGAGACGGATGATTTTCATCCCAGCGTGGCCGATTACTTAAAAATTGAACACTCCGTGGGCGATGTGGCCATATACCGGGTCCGGCTGTAAATGATCCCCTTCGAGTTCTTCGACCACACGGCCGACGTGGGGCTGAGCGCCCGCGGCGGCTCCCTGCCGGAGCTCTTTCAGAACGCGGCGCTGGGCGTTACGGCCGCCATGATCGACACGTCCACGGTGCAGCCGGGTGGAATTCGGGAGCGCGTGGCCGCCCGGGCGCCGGACCGCGGCACCCTTCTCGTCCAATGGCTCAACGAAGTGATTTTTCTTTTTACCGTTCAGCGGATGGTGTTCTGCCGATTTCAGGTGAAGGCGTTTTCGGAAGGAAGCCCGGACGGGAAGGGTTGCTCCATCGAAGCCGAGGCCGAGGGAGAGCTTTTGGATCCCGGCCGCCACGACCTGTTGAGAGAAGTTAAGGCCGCCACCTTTCACGACTTAAAAATAGAAGAGTCCGGCGGCCTTTGGCGGGCTTCCGTGATTCTGGACGTTTGAAGTTTTTCGTCCTACGCCGCTTTCATCCCCAGCCAGACGGCCAGAACGCCCGCCAGCACGCCGCCCGCGGCGTTGAGGGCCGCCAAAAAAATCTCCCGCTTCTGCAAAAGATGAAAGGTCTCTAAGCCGAAAGCGGAAAACGTCGTGTAGCCGCCCAAAAGCCCGGCGAAGAGGAAGAGGCGGACCTCCGTTCCCAAAGAGTGCTTTTCCGCCCAGCCGGCCAGGAATCCCGCGGCCAAGCACCCTGAGATGTTGACGGCGAAGGTGCCCAGGGGAAATTTCCAGGTCTCCGCGTGGCGCAGGACCAGGCCGCTCAGTTTGTATCTGGCCATGGCCCCGATGCATCCGCCCAATCCCACCAAGAGCAGTTGTTTCACTCGCGGCCCCAAAGGACGACCTTCATTTCGAGCTCAGCTTCAGGCCCAGGACCCCGGCGACGATGAGGCCTAGGCACGCCAAGCGCACCCAGCCGCGGGGCTCGGCGAAAAGGATCATGCCCAGGAGGGCGGTTCCCGCCGCGCCGATCCCCGTCCACACGGCGTAAGCCGTCCCGATGGGGATGCTTTTGGCGGCCAAGCCCAGCAGGCCCACGCTGGCGGCCATGGCCAGCACCACGGCCAAGGAGGGAGCGGCGCGCGTGAAACCGTGGGTGTACTTCAACCCCACGGCCCAAAAAATCTCAAAAAGGCCGGCGAGGACCAAAAGCAGCCAGCTCACGCCGGACCCCGGAGAGAAATCAAACCTCGGATTTGCAGGTGAGCTCCAGCTGAAGATAAACCCATAAGTCGTGGCCGGTGCAATCCCAACCCTGGAAGGTCACCACGGTCTCGGGCGTCGGGCAGTCTTCGCTGGTGCAAAGGGGCGCGGCCGCCGCCTTGGCCGCGGCGATCTGCTCGCTGATGTACGCCTGGATCTCCGCGCCGGACAGCGTTGAACACAGGCGGCTTTTGTCCTCTTTGTAGGAATTCCATTCCAGAACCCGCTTGTTCTCTTCGCCGCAGCCGACGGGTTGGGACCCGCTCACCAGGACATAGCGGTTTTCGTAGACGAAAGCGTCGGGCGTTTCCCGGCGGTAGCGCCGGTAATCGGGCGGCTGGCGTTTGCCGATCTTGGGCTCAGGCTTGACGTCGGTGAGGCGTTGGAGCGCATCGGTGCAGCCGATGATGACCTCTCCCAGGCCTCGCAGGCCTTGGCCGAGGCCCGCCAATTGCCGCAAAGGCGCCGCCAGCGCGCCAACGACGGCGTCGCCGCCGGCCTGGGACGCCGCTTCCGAGCATCCTTCGCACTCCTCCGCGCGAGCCGCCGCCGCGTCCTGCCCGCCTTTTCCCCGTTTTGATGTCTTGGCCATGTCGATCTCCTTTTATCCTGGCTGTTTTTACTTTCCCTTGTCCCAACCCCATTTCACGGCGCCGCGGCAGGCGATGAAAAGGAAAACCACGGCGTAAAGGGCCGCCAGCTCGCCCTTGTTCAGGGCCGGAAAAAAGGACTGGTTCAGCTGAAACTTCCAATGGAATTGGACGTAGGCCACGGCCATGGTGCCGCTGCAGAGGAAGGCGGCGGGCCGCGTCCAGATCCCCAGCATCACGGCCGCGCCGCCGATGAGCTCGATGAGGCCGCCGAACCACAATTGGGAGAAGACCGGCGGACGAAAGTCGGAAAAAATGCCCAGGATTTTCTGCGCGCCGTGGAACGCGAACATGAACCCTGTGACGATGCGCATCAGCGCGTAAGACAGGTTGGAAAACCGTTCAAGCCACCTCATGCAAGGGCCTCCTGAAGGACGACATCACTCTGCTCCGTCGAAAAAATCCACGATTCCCGTGCGCAGGGAGTATTCGGCGCCCACCACCCGCAGGCGCCCCTCCCGGATCCGCTCGGCCAGGATATCGGACCCGCGCCGCAAATGCTGAGCCGCCGTTCGAACATTGGCGCGCACGGCCTCGGCCAGAAGCGCCGGGTCCTTGCCGGCGCCGGGCCGCCACAAAGGCTCGACGGCGGGCCGGACGCGGTCCACGATGGAGCGCAAGCCCGGAGACCTCTTGTCCGAAGGCCGTTCCAGCTCCTCCAGCGTGGCCACCACGGCGCCGCAGGAGGAATGGCCCAGCACCACCACCAGGCGCGCGTCGAACATTTCAGCGGCGAACTCTACGCTGCCGATTTGGGAGGGAGCCACGACGTTGCCGGCCACGCGGACGACGAAAAGATCGCCCAACCCCTGATCGAAAACGATCTCGGCGGGGACGCGGGAATCCGAACAGCCCAGCACGATGGCGAAGGGTTTTTGCCCGGCCGCCAGGGCGTCTCTCAGCGCCGGATACGACGAGGCGATGCGCTCCGATGTCCCCGCCGCGAAGCGGCGGTTTCCCTGCCGGAGGCGCTCCAGGGCTTCGTCGGGCGGGATCATGTTTTCCTCACGCCGCTTGCCTCATTCCAAATGGCTGCGCAGCATCCACGCGTTCTTTTCGTGGACGTCCATGCGCCGCGTGGCCAGATCGGCCGTGGCCTGGTCGTCGGCCGCTTCCGCCGCGGCGAAGGCTTTGCGGGCGGCGGCGCCGACCGCCGCCTGGTCCGCCGTCAGGCTGCGGATCATGTCCTTGGCCGACGGGCGGCCGGTCTCATCCTTGACGGTGCTCAACTTGGAGAATTCCGTGTAGCTGCCCGGCGCCCGCGCGCCCAAGGCCCGCATGCGCTCGGCGATTTCGTCCACGGCCAGGGCCAGTTCCGTGTATTGGGTCTCGAACAGCGTGTGAAGGGTCGTGAACATGGGCCCCGTGACGTTCCAATGGTAGTTGTGGGTTTTTAAATAAAGGGTGTAGCTGGAAGCCAGCAGTTCCGCGAGGCGGTCCACCGTTGTCTTTTTGGGATCGGCCATGAAATTCCTCCTAGGGTTGATTCTCCAGGCCGTGCCTGCGCCCGGTAAAGTGTAGCGAAAAAACAAGGCTTCGGCACGGACGGGCCGCGCGGGGAGGAACGGACGGAAGCGTCAGGACTTTTTTTCCGGGGGTTTGGACTTTTTCAGGAGGGCGCGCTGCAGGTCGGCCACCTCGTCGCGAAGGCGGCGCTCGGCGGCCGGGTTTTCTTTCCAGTCGAGGTCGAAGCATCGGCCTTCCCGGAGGCCGGGAGGACAGAGGGACAGAGGCAGGACCACCTGCCCGCCGCCTTCCACGGAGAAGACGGCCAGGCGGCCGTCCTCGATCCTGTCCACGAAGAGGCGCGGGCGGGGCATGGCGGGCAACGCTAACCCTGCGGGCCCACGCGCTCCCCCGTGAGAGCGAACACCAGACCGCCCAGGTGGTGCACGGTTCGCACGCCGGGCAGGAAGCGGCCTTCCCTGAATTTTTCCGGGTCGGCGGCGGCGTAAAGCACGTCGCCCACCACCAGGCGCACGCCGCCGTAATCGTGGGCGTCCCGCACCCGGCACTCGATGAAGCCCAGGCATTCCCGCAGGTGCGGCGCCTTCACGCGGACGCCTTCTCCCCACGTCAGGCCGGCGTCTTTCACTTTGTCTCCGTCGCGGCCCGACCGGCGGCCCAAGACGCCGATGGCGGGCAGGAGGCCGGCTTCCGGCACGTTGAGGACGAACTCCCGCGTCTTCATCACCAGCTCCGAGGTGAAGTTGTCCGACTCCAGGGCCACCGCGGCCAAGGGCGGATCGTCGTTCACGGGCATGTTCCATTGGACGGGGGCCGCGTTGGCGCGCGCGCCGTCGCCGCAGGACACCAGGACGCAGGGACCGTGGTTGATGAGGCGGTGAAATTTGGGGAGGGCGACGGGCTCGAACATGGGTCTATTATAGCAACCCGGTCGCGGCCGGGGCGAAGCCGGGCGGTCCGAGGGGAAATTTAACCGGGGCGGCCGGAAGAGGAAGAGGCCGGGCGGAGGGCGGGGTGGGAGAGAAGCCAGCCGCGGACGGGAAATCCGTGCCAGGCGGCTCCGCGCGCCTGGCGGTCCGCCTCCGACACGGCCAGGAGCTCGTTCAGTGACGCCGGCCGGATCCGTTCGGCCAGGTTTTGGACGGCCGCGGAGGCCAGCCTGTTTCTGTGACGATAGAGGTGGAGCGGCTCCCGCCTCTCCTCTAGAATCTTGAGGACTTTGGTCGCGACGGCTTGGTCCACCCCGGCCTTTTTCAAAAACGCAGCCGCGGCCGGGTTGCCGCGGCTTTCCCGCGGGGACGCGCCCAGGGAAACGGCGGCGTTGTCCATGTCCTCGGTGAGGACGGCCAGCAGAACGGCGTAGGCGCCGGATTCGGGCATCTTCTCCCGGCGGACGATGTCCGCGGCCACGTCCAGCGCCCGCAGGGTGTGCTCCCACAGGGGAGCCTCCGTGGAATCCCTGAGGACGTTTTTCAGCCGGGCCAGCTCGACGGAAGACTCCGCCAGGCGGCCGGAGGCGTCCATCTCCCTCAGAATGTCCGAGGGGCGGCGCGTTTCCAGCAAAATGCGCTTCCAGTTTTCCATGATTTTCTCGCCATCGGGGAACGACGTTGTGTCCGGGGAACCGGTTGGTCCGTGGGGAAAGGGAATGCGAGGAGGAACGACGGCTTCTTACCTATAGTTTATGAATTGGCGCTCGGCGCGTCAAGAAAACAAGGCCGCTCGGCATGCGGCAAATGCAAATACGGCGGTCGAGGCGTCTTCGTGAAATTGTGCCTTCCTCTGCGGCTTTTATTTAGACGGCTGGAACCAAAGGACAAATCGTAGACCCCATCGAACCCGCGTCGCGGCGGCGTGCACGGACGTAAGGAGCTTCCGCTTAACCTATTCGCTCTTGCCTCAGCCGCCGAACCCTTCCAAAAATTCTTCGATCAAGACGGGCAGATCTTCCGCGTAGCCGCCTTCCAGGACGGCGAAACGCCGCAGGCCCGTCCGCGCGATCATCTTGCCCATGCGGCGGTAGGTTTTTTTCTCCAGCTTGAAGAGCGCCAGGGGGCAGTCCTTGTAGGTGTCGAATCCGGCGGAGACGCCCAGGACGTCGGGGGAGAACTCGACGATCCGCTCGAGGGCGCTTTCCAGAACGGGAAGGTAGGCCGCTTCGTCCGTGAGAGGCGGCAGGGGATAGTTGAGGCAGTTGTCGCGGCAGGCCAGGCCGGTGCCCGGATAAAGCGGCGCCTGGTGGATGGAGGCGAAGAGCCAGCCCTCTTTTCCGTGGGCGATGGACTCGGTGCCGTCGCCGTGGTGGACGTCCACGTCCAAGACGGCGGTCCGCAGGCCTCTGTCGCGGGCGCTTTGGCAGGCCGCGGCCATGTTGTTGACGTAGCAAAACCCGGCCACTTTTTCGGCGGCTGCGTGGTGGCCGGGCGGGCGCATGAGGGAAAAGGCCGGTTCGCCCGTGAGGGCCGAGTCCAGGGCCGACAGGGCGCCGGAAAGACTGATGAGGGCGACGCCGTCCATGCCGGGAAAATGGGGCGTGTCCGGATCGTCGTAGTCGCCGCGCTTGACGGTTTCCCAATGGCGGGGGGTGTGGACTTTCAACACGTCCCGTTCGCCGGCTTGGACGGCGGGCGGCAGGAGTTGGAACCCCGCGCCGGCCAAATGCCCGGCGGTTCGAAGGACGCGAAAAGGGGCTTCGGGGTGGCCCGGCGCCTGGTAGCCGGCGACCCGGGGATCGGTGAAAATTTTCATGGAATGATTTTACAACATGGCCCGGCGTGGGCGCCGTTTCGGCGCCGGCGTTATGAGAAAGCGGCCAGAATGGCTTTGAAGGCCGCGGCCACCAGAACGGCGGCCAAGAGGCGGCGGAGGACGAGGCCGGACCAGCGGCGGGCGCCGAAGTAAGAGCCTGCGAAACCTCCCAGGGCGGCGGCGGGAACCCAAACCCAGAGGGCGGGCGGCCAGTCCGCGCCGCGGCCGAAGTGGCCCCAGAGGCCGGCCGCCGAGTTCAGCCAGATGAAGACGGCGGAAAGGTCGGCGGTTTCTTTGGGACCGGCCCAGCCGAGGAGGATGAACAAGGGGCTGAGGAAAATGCCGCCGCCCACGCCCGCCATTCCGGATAAGAACCCGATGCCGCCCCCCAAAGCCAGCGTCGCGGGCAGGGGCGGCAGAGGGCGCGCGGCGGCGCGTGGGCCGCCGCGTCCGTCGGGAAGCGCGAGGCGCAAACCGGCCGCCAGCAGGACGACGCCCAGGGCCGGGCCGTAGAGGGCGGGCGGAACCTTGAGCGACGCGCCTATATAGGAAAGAGGGATGGAGGTCGCGGCGAAGGGCCAGAGCTTGTTCGTCGGGAAGTGCCCCGCCCGCCGGAATTGCACGGCGGCCGCGCCCGCCACCAGCAAATTCAGAGCCAAGGCCCCCGGCTTCATCAGGGCCGGCGGCAGAGACAACAGCGTCATCACGGCCAGGTAGCCCGACGCGCCGCCGTGCCCCACGGAGGCGTACATAAAAGCCACGGCGCCGACGGCCGCGGCGATCAAGATATCCACGAAACGCTCCGTATGATCATTCCGGCGGGGCGGGCGGCGGCAAACGCGGGCGGCATGCGGGCGGCGCGGCGGGGCGCCGAAACGGGCCGTCCTCCAGGGACGCCGTCCGGCTGCGGCGGCGCGGGCGCTAAGCCGGAATCGCCGGCTCCATGAGCACCCGCCCGAGGGAGGGTTCGTAGGGCGTGGGCAGGACCTCGGGAGGCGCCTCGGGCGCGGCGGCTTTCCGGGCCTCGTCCTCCAGGAAATCGATGAGCCTGTCCCGCAGGCGGTAATAGTCCGGATGGCCCAGGACGTCTTCCCTGCGCCGCGGCCTGGGAAAAGGCGGCGCGAGGATTTCGCCCACCGTGGCGGCGGGACCCGCCGTCATGAGCACGATGCGGTCGGCCAGAAAAAGGGCTTCGTCCACGTCGTGGGTGACCATGACGACTGTTTTGCGGCGCTCCTCCCAGACGCGCACCAGATCGTCCTGAAGCTCGATGCGCGTCACGGCGTCGAGAAGGCTGAAGGGCTCGTCCAACAGCAAAACTTTCGGCTCGAGGGCGTAGGCTCGGGCGATGCCCACCCGTTGTTTCATGCCCGCTGAAATCTCGTGGGGATAAAGGTCCGCGGTCTGGGGCAGACCCACGGCTTCCAGGTGGCTTCGGGCGGCGGCGCGTCTTTCGCGGGAGTTCAGGCGGGGCTTGGCCTGGCCCACGGCCAGCTCCACGTTTTGCCCGGCCGTGAGCCAGGGGAAAAGCGAGGGGGATTGGAACACAACGCCGCGGTCCGTGCCGGGCCCGTCGATCTCGCGGCCCGCCAGCACCACGCCGCCCCGGCTGGGATCGTTCAGGCCCATGACGATGGACAGCACCGTGGACTTGCCGCAGCCCGACGGGCCGATGACGCAAACGAATTCGCCTTCCTCCACCCGCAGGTTGAAATCCTGCACGATGACGGCGGGACGGCCGTCGGGCCCGGCGTAAGCCTTGCCTAAGTCGGTGATCTCCAGCAACGGAAGGGAAGACATCAGCGGCCTCCTTCCAGGGAAAGCGCCGCCGCGGCCGACGGGCGCTGCGGGGGCTCGGCCGCCGGCGCAACGGGCCGGCGATGGCGCGTCAGGGCTTCCACCAAGCGCCGCCGTGCGTCCTGGTAAGGCGTCTGCAGGCTCAGCTCCTTGCGCAGGCGCGGCCGCGGGATGTCCACGGCCATGCCCGGGTCCACGGCCGCGCCGCCGCCCGCCGCCGGCGCCAAGGCGTAAATGCGGTCGGCCAAAAGAACCGCCTCGTCCACGTCGTTGGTGATCATGACCACGGTTTTCTTCGTCTCCTGCCAGATGCGGGCCA
>JBQTIM010000080.1:0-18927 GCA_052388135.1 Elusimicrobiota bacterium | reverse complement strand
CGCCCGTCTGCAAGGTTTTGGACTATTCGAAGTACCGTTACGAGAAGGAAAAGCAGCTCAAGGAAGCGCGGAAGCATCAAAAGGGCGGGCACGTGAAGGAAGTGCGGTTCCGGCCCAAGATCAGCGAGCACGATTTCGACACGAAGGTCCGGGCCATCCACAAATTTGTGTCCCAGAGGGACAAGGTCCGCGTCAGCATGATCTTTCACGGCCGCGAGATGGAGCACCGGGATTTGGGGGAAAACCTCATCCGGCGGATCAAGGAATACGTGGTCGAACTGGCCACGGTTGAATCCAATCCCCAGCTTCTCGGCAACCGCCTGATCTTGATGCTGGCGCCCAAAAAATAAAAGGAAGGACAAGAAAAAGTTAAATCGGCGCATTCGCCCTTTGCCTTTTCGCTGTCCGCTCGGTTCTCATCCATGCCAAAACTGAAATCTCACAGCGGCGCCAAAAAGCGCTTCCGCGTCACCTCCCGGGGCAACGTCCTGCACCAGACCCAGGGACGGCGCCACCTCCTCGTCGGCATGTCCGCCCGCCGCCTGCGCCGCATGCGCCGGGACAACAAGCTGAACAAAGTGGACGCCCAAACCATCAAGAAACTCCTCCCCTATGCGCGTTAAGAGCGTCGTCTACACCCGCCAGCGGAAGAAGAAGTGGTTCCGCCGGGCCAAGGGCGCCTATGCCACCAAGAAAAACCGGTGGCGGATGGTCATCCAGCACCTGGAAAAGTCCATGCGGGCCATGTACCGCGGCCGCAAGGACAAGAAGGGCGATTTCCGCGCGGTCTGGATCCAGCGCATCAACGCCGCCGCCCGCCAGAACGGCTTGAGCTATTCCCGCTTTATGAGCGGCTTGAAGAAAGCCGGCGTGACGCTGGACCGCAAGTCCCTGGCGCAGATCGCGGCCGCGGACCCGGCGTCCTTCGCCAAGCTCAGCGACCTCGCCCGGGAACAGGCGCAGGCGGCCGCGGGCTCCGCTTCTTAAATCCAAGATCCAAAAGCGCAGCTCCCATCGCTCCCTGACGCAACCGCCCGGCCGCGCTCCGTTCCGGCCGCCGGCGCCGGCGGATCGGGCTTTGGATCCTGAGCCTCGGGTTTAAACCATGCCCTCGCTCCTCGACGACCTCGAACGCTTCCGCTCCGAAAGCCGCGAAGACCTGGACCGCGCCGACAGCCTCGCGGCGCTGGAAGCCATCCACCTGAAATTCCTGGGCCGCAAGGACGGGCTTTTGACCGTTCTCTTGCGCGCCCTGCCCTCGCTTCCTCCCGAAGAGAAGAAGACCCTCGGCCGCCAAGCCAACGAGTTCAAGCTCGACCTGCAGGAGGCCCTGGCCGGCAAGAAGCGCTCCCTGGAGGAGTCCGCGCTGGCCCAAAGCCTCCGCCGCGACGCGGCCGACCTCACGCTCCCCGGCGTTCCCTTTCAGCGCGGCAAGCCGCACCCCCTCACCCAGGTGCTGGAGGAAATCACGGATTACTTCGTCCGCCTCGGTTTCAGCGTGGCCGAAGGCCCCGAAGTGGAGACCGATTTCAACAACTTCACCGCCCTCAACCATCCGCCGGACCACCCGGCCCGCGACGCCCACGACACGTTTTATCTGAAGGACTTGAAGGACGAGTCGGGCAAGCCCCTCCTCCTGCGCACCCACACGTCGCCCGTGCAGATCCGCCGCATGAAATCCCAAAAGCCGCCGGTGCGCGTCGTGGCTCCGGGCCGCGTGTTCCGCCACGAAAACGTGGACGCCACGCATTCCTTCGTCTTCCATCAGGTGGAAGGGCTGGCGGTGGACCGGGGCGTTTCCATGGCGGATTTGAAGGGGGCCCTGGCCGGCTTCGCCCGCCACATCTTCGGGTCCCGGGCGGACATCCGTTTCCGGCCCTCCTATTTTCCTTTCGTGGAGCCCGGCATCGAGGTGGACGTGTCCTGCACGCTGTGCGGCGCCAAGGGCTGCCGCGTCTGCAAAGGCACGGGCTGGGTGGAGATGCTCGGGGCGGGGATGGTTCATCCCAACGTGTTCCGGGCGGTGGGTTACGATCCCGAAGAGGTCTCCGGCTACGCCTTCGGCATCGGCGTCGAGCGGGTGGCCATGTTCAAATTCGGCGTGGACGACATGCGGCTGTTTTATGAGAACGACATCCGGTTCCTGCGGCAATTCTGACGCTTTGCGCGGTGAGCCTTCCCGCGCCCTCGGGACCTTTTAAAGGCCGATCATGAAAATATCCTACTTGTGGCTCAAAGAGTTCGTGGACTTCGACTTCTCTCCCGAGGAGCTGGCCGTCGTTTTGCGCAACCTGGGCTTCGACAACGCGGGCATCCGGAGGTTCGGGGGAGAGCTGGCCAACGTGGTCACGGCCAGGGTGGAGGAGCGCGGCAAGCATCCCCAGGCCGACCGCTTGTCCTTGTGCCGCGTCTTCGACGGCAAGGACCGCTGGAGCGTCGTTTGCGGCGCGCCCAACGTGGCCGCCGGGCAGACGGTGGCCTTGGCGCGGGTGGGCGCGCGCCTGCCGGACGGCATGCTCATCGAGAAGCGGGCCATCCGGGGCCAGGAGTCCCAAGGCATGATCTGCTCCGCCAAGGAGCTGGGCCTGGGAGAAGACCACGCGGGCATTTTGGAACTGCCGTTGGACCTGCCCTTGGGGCAAAGCGTGTCGGAGGCGTTGGCGCTCGACGACGCCGTTTTGGATTTGGAAGTGACGCCCAACCGGCCCGACATGCTGTCCCATTGGGGAGCCGCGCGCGAAGTGGCCGCGGCCACGGGCCGGCGGCTCCGCCTGCCGGACATGGACGTCCCTCGCGTCAAGCGTCTGCCGTCCCTGGTCAAGATCGAGGAACCGGCGCTGTGCGGGCGCTACATCGGGCGCGTCATCGAGGGCGCCGCCGTGAAGCCATCGCCGCTGTGGATGAAACTGCGCCTGGAGCGCTGCGGCATCCGCTCCATCAGCAACGTGGTGGACGCGACCAACTACGTCCTGCTGGAGCTGGGCCATCCCCTGCACGCCTTCGACCGCGGCAAGCTGGCCGAAGGCCGCGTGGCCGTGCGCCGGGCGCGGGACGGTGAATCGCTGCTTTGTCTGGACGGGGTGGAGAGGTCCCTCAAGCCCGAAGATTTGGTCATCGCCGACGCGGACCGCCCCCAGGCCCTGGCGGGGATCATCGGCGGCCAGGCCTCGGCCGTGGAGGCGGGCTCCCGCGATCTGCTCTTGGAAAGCGCCTGCTTCGCGGCCTCGGCCGTCCGGCGGGCCCGCGGGCGACACGGCGTTTCCACCGAGAGCTCCTACCGCTTCGAGCGGGGCGTGGACGCGGAGGTGGCGGAATGGGCCTCCCGGCGCGCCGCCCATCTGATTTTGAAGCTGGCGGGCGGAGAGCCGGCGGGCGAGCTGGACGTTCGGCCCGCCAAGGCCCGGCCCGCGGCCGTGAAGGCCGGGCCGGACCGCATCAACGCCCTCTTGGGAACGTCGTTCCCGTCCGCCGCCGTGAAGAAAAGTTTGGAAAAGCTGGGCTTCTCCTGCCGCTCCTCCGGCAAGGCGCTGTCCGTTTCGCCGCCGGCCCATCGGCAGGACGTCCGCGAAGAAGCGGACCTGGCCGAGGAGGTGGCGCGCCTGACGGGATACGACAAGGTCCCCTCGGCCGCACGTTTCCACGCCCTTCCGCCGGAGCCGGAAAGCGTCTCCGCGCGGCTGGCCCGTTCGGCGCGGTCGTTCATGACGGGCGCCGGCTTTTTCGAGGCGCGGAACTACGGCCTCGTCTCGCGCCGCCAATGGGAGGATCTGGCCGGCGGTTCCGAAGGCGCGCTGGAGCTGGAAAATCCGCTGTCGCTGTCCGGTGAACTTTTGGCCCCCGGCCTGCTGGCCGGGCTTTGCCGCAATTTGCAGACGAACATGCGGCGCGGGAATAAAAACGCGCGCCTCTTCGAGATCGCCGCTGTTTTCCGCCGCGCGGACGGCTCCGGGCGCGAGAGCCAGACCCTGGCCTGGGCGGCCGAGGGGAACACCGGTCCGGAACATTGGCGGCACAAGCCGCGCCCCCTGGAATTCTGGGACGCCAAGACTTGGATGAAAGCCCTCTTGAAAGAGTGGCGCGTGGCCGGCGTGCGGTTTGAGAGCGGGTCCGCGCCGGTTTTTTTGCATCCGGCGGAAAGCCAGGCCGTTACGGTCGGCGGCCGCTCCGCCGGTTTCTTCGGGAAAATCCATCCGCGGCGCGCGGAGCTTCTGGACGTTCCCGCGGAGACGTTCCTGGCGGAGCTGGACCTGAGCGCCCTGGCGGAGGCCGGTTTCCAAGAGGTCAAGTTCGTGGACCTGCCCAAATATCCCGCCGTTTACCGGGATTTCTCTTTGGTTTTCTCCGCCGAGACGAGCTGGTCGACGGTGGCCCTGCGCGTGGCCGGCGGCCGCTTTCCCTGGGTCGAGGACGTGGAGCTTTTCGACGTGTTCGCGGGCGCCGGCCTGCCCGCGGGACGGCGCAGCCTGGCCTTCCGCGTGACGCTGCGGAACCCGGAGCGCACTTTGACCGACGCCGAGGCCGCCGCCGCGCAGGAGGACATCCTTTCGGATTTGAAGTCGGCGTTCGGCGCCGAGGCGCGCGGACAGGCCGCTCCGGGGGACCCCGCTTGAGGCCGGGCTCGAAGCGGTCGCCGTTCTTCATCGCCGCGGGGGCCGCCCTGCTGTTCCTTTCGGGCTGCGTCTATTTGCGGCTGCTGGAGGTGAAGAAGCAGCTGCGGGATTTCGACGAGAATTTCCAGGTGAGCGGCGATCCCGAGATGGTTTTGGAGTTCAAGAATCCCGTGCTGACGGCGAAAGACGCGCGTTTTCTGATCGGCGCCGACCCACTGGAGAGCTCCCGCTCCGACGGGGAGACCACCGTCCACTATGAGTTCGAGCGGGTCCGCCCTTCCACCTCCTCGGAGGCGGCGGCCGCGGCCTTGGACAACCTTTCCCTGGACGTACGAGCCCGGGACGGCAAGCTCACGGCGCTGGTGGTGCCGCCGTCGTTCCTGGAGCTGTTTTCCCGCGGCGTGCTGGAGCAAACCCTGCGGCAGGCGGCCCGCGCGGACATCGTCCAGACCAGAAAATTGGCCCGCGCGAAGGTCGAGCTTCCGGCCGACGTGGACGACGAGCTCAAGAGTCTGGACGACACGCTGTCCCTCCTGGGGCCGCCTCTTTCCGAGGAGGAAGAAGAGGGCCTGCGCGTCCTGCTCTACCGTTATCGCATCGTGCGGGACGATAAAAAGAAGGTGCCCATCGTCGCCCGCCTGGGCTTTTCGCCCGAGGACGGACGCCTGCGGCGCATCTTCATCACCTGGGACACGGCCTCCATCGACGTCCGGTTCATCCGCCCCTGAAGCGCGTGAAAGCTTTCTATTTCCTCTCGGCGCTGGCGTTGGCCGGGGCGGCCTGCCTTCCTTCCCGCCGCGCGCCCGCGCCCCCCGCGCCCGCCGCGCCCGCCGAGATGCCGCCCGCGGCGGCCGCGATGGTCCCCGCGCCCGCCGGGCCGTACGCGCTTCGCCGGCTCGAGGCGGGTTTTTATCCCACGTTCCGGGACGACGGCGATCTGGCGGACCTGGAAATGGCCGCCCGCCGGAGCATCGCCTATTACCGCGCCCGGCCGCCCGCCGCCGTTTTCCAATTCGGCCCCGACGCCTACACCGCCGCCCACCTCGCCGACTCCCTGGAAGCCTTCATCACCCTTTTGCGCAAGCCGCCCGTGGATTTCCACGCCGGATTGCGGGACCAGTTTTTGGTCTACGAGGCCACGGGAACCGGCGACGCGGGCGACGTGACGTTCTCCGCCTATTACGAGCACTCGCTCAAAGCCTCGCTCAAACCCGCCGGGGAATACCGCTACCCTCTTTACCGCCCGCCCCCCGACCTGACGGAAAAAGCCGCGGCTTACACGCGCCGGGCCATTGATTCGGAGGGCGCGCTCAAGGGCAAGGGCCTCGAGATCGCCTGGGCCAAGGATCCTCTGGATATTTTTTATCTCCAAGTGCAGGGCTCGGGCTGGCTGGAGCTTCCGGACGGCCGCCGCCTGCGCGTCCGCTACGCCGCCAACAACGGCCAGCCGTACCGGTCCGTCGGCCTCCACATGATCGAAAAGGGGCTGGTCCCTCGGAAGGATTTCACCCGGGAAACCATGGCCGCTTATTTGAACGGCCGGCCGCGGGAGCGCCAGGAAATCCTCAACCACAACCCGCGCTACGTCTTTTTTGATCTGGACGCCGGGCCGCAAAGCGGTTTCGCCTTCGGGTCTCTGCGCGTTCCGCTCACGCCGTGGCGCTCCGTGGCCACGGACCCCGCCCTCTTCCCGCGCGGGGCCTTGGCGTGGGTGGAGGTGCCGGGCGAGCAGCCCGTCACGCGTTTCGTGGTCAACCAGGACGAAGGCGGGGCCATCAAGGGCCCCGCGCGTGTGGACTATTTCGTGGGAGCGGAGCCGGAGGCGGAGGCTTTCGCGGTGAAGTTTTGGCGGAAGGGGAAAATTTATTTCCTGGTGAGGAAGGCGAAGGCGGACTCCGTTCCCTGAAAGGCGCCGCCCCAGGCCGCGGCGGCTTCCTCGGGCCGGCGGCGGGGGGGGAGGACCGCGAAGCGCCTCCCGCTCCCCAGTTCCGAGAGCGTTTTAAAAAATCCCCGCCGGAAATTTCCATCCTGGAACAGACCGCCCGCCCAGGAAACGGAAACGAGGGGGCCGAACCGCAGGGGCCGCGCCGCGTCCAAGACGAGCTTGGCCAAATGAATTTGCGCCGCCGCGACCAGCCGGGCGCATTCGCGGTCCGTACGCGCTTTCTTTAACACCGTCGCCGCCAAGGCGGCCACCTCCGCCGCCGAGGCGCGGCCTTTCCGATTCTCCCGTTCGCCCGCCGCCGATCTCAAATACTGCCGGCCCAGCCAGAAACCCGATCCCTCGTCGCCCACCGCCGGACCCAGCCCGCCGGCCCGGGACGCTTTGCCGCGGGGGTCCCGGCCCAAGGCGATGGACCCCGTGCCGGCCAAGATCAACAGGCCCGGCGCGCGGCCCGGCGTTCCGCCCGCCGGAGTCAAAGCGCTTTCGAAAGCCAGCTCCACGTCGGACGTCACCGCGACTTTTCCCGCCAGGGAAAGAAGCCGCTTTTTCAAGGATCGCCGCTCCGCCGGCGTCCACACGCCTTTGGATCCCACGATCAAATAAGCCGGCCGCGGGATTTTCCACCGCCGCCAAAGCGCCCGCAGGGCAGCGGCCAGCCCGTCCTTCGGCGGAGCCGGCGCCCGGAAGCGCTTCAAAATCTTTCCCCGCGAATCCGCTCCCGCCGCTCGCAGCAAACTGCCGCCCAGGTCCACGCCCACGGAAACGACGGCCGTCCGCCGGACCGGGCCCCCCGGGCTTCGTCTCATGGAAATATTTTTTCCAGGCACGCCCGTATTTGGCAGAGGCGGAACCCGTAGGCCGTCACGACCGCGGTGGAGGGCGCGGCGTATTCCTCGTCGTAAGGGTCGCGCAGAAGGACGAGGACGAAGCGGCGGGCGCTTTTTTGCAGGTCGCGCAGCGCGCGCCGCCAACCGGCGGAAAGATGGGCGTCGAAGCAAAACAGGACGGTGGCTTCCGCCTCGCGGGCGCCGCGGACGGCCCGGGCGATTTCCGCCGGCCGCGGCTCCATGGAAAGAATGTGGACGGCCGCTTCCTGCGGCAGGTTGTCCTTGAGAAAAGCCCTTTCGCTCTCCAAGGGGCGCTCGATCATGATCCGCAGGGAAAGCTCGGAAAGCCGCGGGAAAATCACGCTCACGGAGCGGCGTCCCTCCAGCGGCAGCAGGCCCCGAGGGTCCCTCACCCGCGTTCCTTCCCGGGCGATGCGCAGAGCCAGGGCCGAGCCGTCCCTCTCGGCGCGGGCCCTCCCCGGCCCGAAACGTCGGATTCTCTCGGCGCCGAGGCGATCGATGCGCTCGACGCTTTTCTCAAGCTCCGCCACGGAAAGCTCGCCGCTCTTGTAAGCGTCCAGCAATCCGCGGTGAATCTGCCGCTGGACGTCGGCCCGGTGGCAGGAAAGGATCATGTCGTGCCCGGCCCGCGCGGCCAGGACCGCGGCGCGATCCATGGGGCAAAGTTTTTTCAAGGCCCCCATTTCCATGTCGTCGCTGAAGATTACGCCTTTGTATCCCAGCTCCTCCCGCAGAAGCCCGTGGATGAGCCGGCGGGAGAACGTCGCGGGCGTGCGGGGCGCGGGCTCGAGGTTCGGGTAAAGGGGATGGGAGGACATGACGCCGTCAACGCCCGCCTCCATGGCCGCGAGGAAGGGCTTGAGATGGTTGCGGCGAATGTCTTTCCAGGTGGAGCGGATGACCGGCAGGTCCAAGTGCGGGTCTTTGGTGGCGCGGCCGAGACCGGGAAAATGCTTGGCGCAGGCGCTGACGCCGGCTTTTTGCATGGCGCGGATGCGGGCCGCGGCCAAGCGGGCGACGAGGGCGGGGTCGCGGCCGTAGGCGCGAATGCCGATGTTGGGGCTGAACTCCTCCGTCAACACGTCCGCCACGGGAGCAAAGTTCACGTCCACCCCCAGCCGCCGCAATTCGCGGCCTTCCGTTTCTCCCTGCCGGCGCGCGTAGGCGATTTTGCCCGTCCGGCCCAGGGTCAGGCCGTCCGGAAAAATCGTGACGCCGTCGCGAAACATCACCACCCGCCCGCCCTCGTGGTCCGTCGTCACCAGCAGGCGCCGCCCCAGGGCCGATTCCATGTCCGCGATGAGCCCCTTCAACCGGGCGGGGGACTCGAAGTTGATGCGGTAAAAAATAATCCCGCCCGCGCGGGTCTCCTTGAAAAGCCTCACATCCGCCGGCGTCACGCGGGTCCCCGGAATCCCGAAGATCAACGTCCGCCCGACCAATTCCTCGAGGAGCATGAGTACAACCTATCAAGTCTTCGGTACCGCCGCAACCAAGAGCGGTGGACGGCCCGCCCGGGAAATTGATATTCTGGGATCGATGGCCAATATTGAATTCTCGCGCCTTCCCACCGAGCAGCCCAATCCCTCGTCCCGCGATTTGGATGTGTTGTCCGTTTCCCGCCTGGTGGCTTTGATGAACCGGGAGGACCGCCGGCCGGCGGAGGCCGTGGGGCGGGCCCGGGCCGACGTGGCGCGGGCCGTGGCCTTGGTGTCGTCGTGCCTGGAGGCGGGCGGGCGGCTGTTCCTTTTCGGCGCCGGAACCAGCGGACGCCTCTGCGTGATGGAGGCGGCGGAATGCCCTCCCACGTTCAACACGGAGCCCGGCCTCGTGCAGGCGTTCATGGCCGGCGGCTCCCAGGCGGTGTTCCGGTCCCAGGAAGGCGCAGAGGACCGCGCCCTGGAGGCGGAGGCGGCCGTGCGCCGCTTGGTGCGGCGCGGGGACGCGGTGGTGGGCGTGGCGGCCAGCGGCGTGACGCCTTTCACGTTGGCGGCCCTGACGGCGGCCCGGGGGCGCGGCGCCCGCACGATTTTGGTGACCTGCAACGCGCGCGCGTCTTTGAAGACGGTGGCCGACGTGGTGGTCTCCCTCCAGACGGGGCCGGAAATCGTCACGGGCTCCACCCGGCTCAAAGCGGGCACGGCCTGCAAGATGGTGCTCAACATGCTCACCACGCTCTCCATGGTGCGGCTGGGGAAAGTCTACAAGCATTGGATGGTGGACCTTCAACCCCGCTCCGAAAAGCTGTCCGCCCGGGGCCGGCGCCTGATCCAGGGCTTGGGCGGCGTTTCCGAGGAGGAAGCCGCCGCCCTTTTCAAAGAGGCCGGCGGCCGGGTGAAGCCGGCCATCCTGATGGCGCGCAGGAAACTGCCCTTCGCCGCCGCGATGAAGGCCTTGGACAGAGCGGGCGGGTCGTTGAGAAAGGCGCTGAAATGAGCCGGCCGAAAGCAAAGAGTCCGCCGGCAACAGGAAGCAAGGGCCGGGGAGCAGGCGCATTCGCGGCGAAGCGCCCTCCCATCGGCCGTTCGCTGTTGCTTGCCCTCTGCTCTTTGCCCTTGGCCCTCGGCGCCGTTCCCGGCTCCGCCCGCGCCGAAGTTTTCACGGGCCTGGACGTCATGGTGGCCGACGGGTTCCTGCCCTTGCGCGGAAAAAAAGTCGGCGTCATCACCAACCACACCGGGGTCGACCGCCGCGGCCGGCACATCGTGGACTTGCTGAAGAGCGAGCCGTCCGTGAAGCTGGCGGCGGTCTTCTCGCCCGAGCATGGGTTCACGGGCCGGGTGGAGCACGGCCAGCGCATCGAGGACGACATCCACGGCGGCGTGCTGGTCTACAGCCTTTACGGCAAAACCAAGCGGCCCACGCCGGAAATGCTCAAGGGCCTGGACGCCCTGGTCTTCGACATTCAAGACGTGGGCGCCCGGTTCTACACCTACATCACGACCATGGGCTACGCGCTGGAGGAGGCGGCCAAGGCCGGCATCGAGTTTTACGTGTTCGACCGGCCCAACCCCATCACGGGGCGGATCGTGGAAGGGGAAATCCTCGATCCGTCCATCCGGCACTTCACCGCTTATTTCAGCGTTCCCGCGCGCCACGGCTTGACGGTGGGGGAAATCGCCGTCCTTCACAACGACCAGGCGCGCCTGGGCGCCCGCCTGCGCGTGATCAAAATGGAGGGCTGGAACCGGGGCTGGTGGCAGGACACGGGGCTCAAGTTCATACCGCCGTCGCCCAACATCCGCGACCCCCGCACGGCCCTGCTGTATTCGGGCATCGGCGCCTTCGAGGCCACCAACGTTTCCGTGGGCCGGGGCACTTCGATTCCCTTCCAGGTTTTGGGCGCGCCCTGGATGGACGGCAAGGCGCTCGCCAAGCGGCTCTCCAAGGCGCGGCTTCCGGGCGTCCGGTTCAAGCCCGTCACTTTCATGCCCGACGGACAAAACCTCTATTCCGGCCAGCTTTGCCGAGGCGTCCGCCTGGTGGTGACCGATCCCGACGCCCTGCGGACCATGGATGTTTTCACCCACGCCGCCTGCGCCGTGCGGGATTTGTATCGCACCCGCTTCGAGCTGCGCTGGGAGGAGATGCCGCGCCTGGTGGGCTCCAAACGCTTCGAAGACGCGTTCATCTCGGATCAAACCGCCAAGCAAATCCTGGTGCCCTTCCATGCCGGCGCCGAGGCGTTTATGCGGCAACGCAAGCCTTACCTGCTCTATCCCTAGTGTCTCCAACACTTTTTCACTTATGTTATGCGAGAGCGCTCTTTGCGACGAATCAATCCCGGACTTCGAGCGATTTAAATCCTGATTTCGCCACACCGGCTGATGGGATTGCTTCGCCTTCGGCTCGCAATGACATTTAATGTGTCGAGGGTATTATGAGACACTGCGCTAAAATGAAATTCAATGCGCCGTGGGACGAGCCCGGTCCCGGCGTAAAAATGCCTTGGCCGCCGAGGGCGGGGCGTGAGGGCTGAGCGGCGGCGCCTTCCGCGCTCGCCGGCCCGCCCGCACTTCCGGTTTTCCTTCGCATGCCCGCGCTGACATTCGTCGACGTCGTCGTTCCCGCGGCTTTCGCCGCCGTCCTGATCTGGATCGGCATCCGTTTCCGGCGCCAGGATTCCACCCGGGATTTCTTCCTGGCGAACCGGCAAATCCCCTGGTGGGCCGCGTGCCTGTCTTTCGTGGCCACGGAGGTCAGCGCCGTCACCGTCATCTCCGTGCCCGCCGTGGCCTACTCCGAAAACTGGCAATACGCCCAGTTCTTCCTGGGTTCGGCGGCGGCCCGGGCGGTCATCGCCTTCCTCTTCATCCCGGCTTTCTACAAATTCAACTGCGTCACCATCTACGAGTTCCTGGGGGCGCGCTTCGGCGCCCTCACCCAGGCGGCGGGGGCCGTGTTTTTCTTCATCACGCGGCTGCTGGGTTCCGGCGTGCGGCTCATGGCGGCGGCTCTGGCCCTGTCGGTTTTGCTGGGCTGGCCCATTTTGCCGGCCATCGCCTTTTTCACGGTGGTGAGCGGGCTCTACATCGCCCTGGGGGGAATCCGGGCGGGAATTTGGGCCAGCGTTTTCCAGGGGCTCACGATTTTGGCGGGCGGCGCGGCCACTTTGATTTTTTTGGCCGGACGCGTGGAGGGGGGGCTGCCCGTCATTTTCCGCACGGCGGAGGCGGCGGGGCGCATGAACGTCATCAACTGGGGTCCGGCGCCGACCGATCCCGGTTTCCTCAAAACCGTTTTGGCCAGCCCGAACATCCTCTGGCTGGCGGTGCTCAACGGCCTGTTCGGTTCCCTGGCCGCCTTCGGCACCGACCACGATCTGATGCAGCGCCTCCTCACCGTCGAGACGCGGGCGAAGAGCCAGAAAACCATGCTCCTCACCATCCCCGCCAGCTTCACCGTGCTGATGATCTACCTCGCCGTGGGAACGGGGCTTTACGTTTTCTTCGCCCAGAACCCCGGCCTGGCGCTGCCGGAGAAAACGGACAAAATATTTCCTTTCTTCATCGGCAACGTCATGCCGCCGCTCCTGAAAGGTCTCCTGCTCTCCACCATTTTTCTCGCCAGCATCGATTCGCCCCTGGCGTCCTTGTCGGCCTCTTTCGTGACCGACATATACCGCCCCCTGTTCCGGCGCGGCGCGGAGGACGCCCATTATTTGAAGGTGTCGCGCGTCTGCGTGGCGGCCTTCGGCATCGTCTTGGCCGCGCTGGCGTGGGGGTTCAGCTTCTTCGATAAAATCCTTTGGATGGCCTTCAAGACCGGCGGCGTCACCTTCGGGTCCCTGCTGGGCGTGTTCCTTTTGGGCCTGCTCACCCGCCGCCGGGCCGACCGGGCCAACGTGGCGGCCATGGTCGTGAGCGCGCTGACGATGCTGGTCCTTTTGATCCTCTCGGAAACCAAGGTCATCGCCCTGGGCTGGAGCTGGCTCATCATTTTCGGGACGCTGCTCACCTTCGCCCTGGCCTGGGCGTTGGGGCCCGTCCTGGAGAAGAAATGATCGAGGAGGCCGCGGCCGCCGTCGCGTGGCTCAAAAGCCAGCCGGCCGCGCCGGCGGTCTTCACGGCGGCCTACGCGGGGGCGTGCTTCTTCGCTCCCATCACTCTTTTTCCGGTGGCCGGCGGCGTGCTCTTCGGGTTTTGGGGCGGCCTGCTCTGCAACCTGGCGGGCGCCTGGCTGGGTTCCCTGGGGGCGTTTTTCCTCATCCGCCGGTTGGGCGAGGGGGCCGTGGACCGCATCGCCGGGAAAACCCTGCGGCGGTTCCGCGCCTACTCGCGGGACTACGGTTTCTGGACTATGCTCATCGTGCGCCTGGCGGGTTTTCCGCCTTTTCTGGCGGCCAATTACCTGGCGGGCCTGTCGGGCATCTCCTGGAAATCCTACGCGTCGGCCACGTTCCTCGGCATCCTGCCCTGGACGGCCATGATCACTTTTTTCGCGCACTCCCTCTGGCAGACGTTCCTTCTCGCGGGGCCCGTGGGCTTGAAAAAAGCCGTCCTGGCCCGGGGGGAAATCTTCGCGGTCCAACTGGCGCTGGTGGCCGCCGCCGTGACGGCGGGCGTCGTGCTCCAGCGCCGCGCCGCCGCCCGCGCCCGGAAAAAATAATTGTTGACACGATGTGGAAGAAAGGTATAATAACAGCCGACAGGCCCGCCCAAGGCACCGAAAGCAATCCCTCTCTTTGACGGAAATTCGCAGCGCGCTTCGGCGGGTTCGTTCGTTTTGAAAAACCCCTTATCCTCCAAATGTCTTTAAATCACACAAATACGCCTCGCACGTCCCAAGGAGCCTGAACCCATGGAGCAACAACCGCAGCAAACCCTGCCCACCCAGCCCACCCAGCCCGCGCAGCCGCCCTCGCCCCAACCCGCGCCGGCCGCCGCACCGGCCAACAACCATTCTCAGCAAAGGCAAATGAACGCCGCCGCCCTCACCAAGTCCACCATGGGGGAGCTGGTGAAGCTGGCCAACGATCTTAAGATCAACAACATTTCCGGCCTGCGCAAGCAGGAGCTTATCGCCGGCATCCTGGAGGCCCAGGCCAAAAGCACGGGCGTCATCACCGACCAGGGCGTGCTGGAGGTCCTGGCGGACGGGTTCGGCTTCCTGCGGAGCCCCGACTACAACTATTTGCCGGGCCCGGACGATATCTACATTTCTCCGTCGCAGATCAAGCGCTTCGGCCTGCGCAAGGGCGACACGGTGTCCGGCCAGGTGCGGCCGCCCAAGGACCAGGAGCGTTTCTTCGCCCTGCTCCAGGTGCACGCCATCAACGGCGTCAGCGTGGAGCAAATCCACACCCGGCCCCTTTTCGACAACCTCACGCCGCTCTACCCGCAGAGGCGCATCGTCCTGGAGACGAAAAAAGAGGAGTTGAACACCCGCGTGCTGGACCTGGTGGCCCCCATCGGCATGGGGCAGCGCGGCCTCATCGTGGCGGCGCCCCGCACGGGCAAAACCATCTTTTTGCAGAAGATCGCCAACGCCATCGCCGTGAACCACCCCGACATCTACCTCATCGTCCTGCTCATCGACGAGCGGCCCGAAGAGGTCACGGACATGCAGAGGAGCGTGAAGGGCGAGGTCATCTCCTCCACCTTCGACGAGCCGGCGGACCGGCACGTGCAGGTGGCGGAAATGGTCATCGAGAAGGCCAAGCGCCAGGCCGAGCACGGCAAGGACGTGGTCATCCTGCTGGACTCCATCACCCGCCTGGCCCGCGCTTTCAACACGGTGACGCCCTCGTCGGGCCGCGTGCTGTCCGGCGGTTTGGACTCCAACGCCCTCCAGCGGCCCAAGCGCTTCTTCGGCGCCGCCCGCAACATCGAGGAGGGGGGAAGCCTCACCATCATGGCCACCGCCCTGGTGGAAACCGGCAGCCGCATGGACGACGTCATCTTCGAGGAGTTCAAAGGTACGGGCAACATGGAGGTCTACCTCGACCGCAAGCTGGCCGACCGCCGCATCTTCCCCGCCATAGACATCAACCGTTCCGGCACCCGCAAAGAGGAGCTGCTCCTGGGCCAGGACGAACTCAACAAAGCCTGGATCCTCCGCAAGGTGCTCTCCCCGCTGTCCCCCGTGGACGCCATGGAGCTGCTGACCGAGAAGCTGGGCGCCACCAAATCCAACAAGGACTTCCTGCGGTCCATGGAAATCTCCAGCATGGACAAGTAGGCCGGCCCTGCGGCGGCTTTTTCGGGGGCATTCCGGGCCTGATATTTGCTATAATAGGTATACGGAAACCTTCCGGCCGTCCATGTTTTATCACCTACTTATTTGTATTGACAAATCACCCGGTTTGGCTTAACCTTATATTGTGAAAATTCGCTACCAGATCGACTTGCTCGTGGCGGGGATTCTATTGGCGGTCTTGATCGCCGCCCTCGCCCCCACCGGAAGCACCCGCCTGGACGCCCTGGGCGGCCGGGAGACCACTTTTCCTTTAAGCTATTCCATCGCCGGGAAGACGCCGTCCCTGGACCCCGCGCCCGCCACTTACAAGGCTTTGGGCAACGCGGGCAGGATCGTGGTGGGGCAATACGGAGTGCGCCCCGGCGACAGCCTGGAACTGTTGGCCAGGAAGTACGGCTCCACGCCGGATTCCCTCCGCAGCACCAATCGGCTTTCGTCCGTTTATCTTTCTCCCAATAAAAGCCTTTTAATTCACAACGGCCGCGGCATGCTCCATCAAGTGCGCGAAGAAAAAGGCTCGGCGGAAAGCCTGCGCGGCATTGCGCGCCGCTACAACCAGTCGTCGGATGATTTTTTGAAAAAGTTCGCGGCGGCCAACCGCCTGCCCGGCGTCGCGTTGCTGTCCGGCCATTGGCTGGAGCCGGGCACTCTGCTCTTCGTTCCCGACGCCCGACTGCGGTTCACGGATTACGACCTGCCGGTGGCCTGGGCGCGGGGCAAAAGGCTCATCTCGTCGGGGTTCGGCTACCGCCGGCATCCCATCCTCCGCTACCGCAAGTTCCACAGCGGATTGGACATGCCCAGACCCCACGGCTTCCCCGTGAAAGCGTCGCGGGAAGGGCGCGTGATTTTCGCCGGCTGGCGCGGCGGCTACGGGCGGCTCATCATCATCAAGCACCCGGGCGGCCTGCGGACATGGTACGGCCACTTGTCCAGCGTCAACGTGTCGGCGGGCCAGCGCGTGAACCGGGGCCAGTTCATCGGCCGCGTCGGGAGCACCGGGCTTTCCACCGGCCCCCACCTGCACTTCGAGGTGCGCGACCGGTTCGGAAACTCCTTGAACCCCAAGAAGTTTTTGTTCTAATATATATCTTCCCACGCGGGACGGTCCGCCGGGCATTCGCCGGCGGCCTTGTTTTTTCGACCCGCCAAAAAGGACAGAGGACTATGAAAGAAGGCATCCACCCCGTTTATCAGATGGCCGAAGTGACCTGCGCCTGCGGGAGCGTTTTCACCACGCGCTCCACGCTGCCCAAGATCCGTTTGGACATTTGCTCCGCCTGCCATCCGTTCTACACCGGCCGCCAGAAGCTGATGGACACGGCGGGCCGCATGGAGCGGTTCCAGAAGCGCTACGCCAAGACCGAGGGCAAGACCGTGACGCGCAAGCCGACGGTCAAGGCCGCCGCGCCCAAGCCCGCCGGCAAGAAATCGGCCAAGGACACGGCCCGCATCCTGCGCAACGCGCCGCGCCCCGCGCCGCCCGACAAGCCCCGCGGCGCCAAGCCCGGCAAGCCCAAGGCCGCCCAGCCGGCCGGGCGTTAGCCGACCTTTCCGACCGACGCGCCCGCCTTTAGGCGGGCGCGTTTTTTTACGCCTCCATGAACCCTAAATACGAAGCCGCCGAAAAAAAATACCGCGAACTGCAGGCCCGCCTGTCGAGCGGGGAGCTGTCCGTGGGCTCGGAGCCCTACCAGCAGGCGGCCCGCGAGTTCAAGCGGGCGGAACCTCTCTACCTGAAAATACAGGCGCACAAAAAACTGCTGCAGGACAAGGCGGGTCTGGAATCCCTCAAGGCGGGGGACGACGGGGAGATGCGGGAGCTGGCCCGGCAGGAGTTGGACGCGCTGTCCGTCCGGCAGGCCGCCGTGGAGAAGGAACTGGAAGAACTGCTTCTCCCGCGCGATCCCCGGGACGAGCGCAACGTCATCGTGGAGATCCGCGCGGGCGCCGGCGGCGACGAGGCGGCGATTTTCGCCGGAGACCTTTTCCGCATGTACACCCGTTACGCGGCCGCCCGCGGCTTCGCCGTGGAGCCCTACTCCAGCCACCCCACGGGGCTCGGAGGGTTCAAGGAGGTCGTCTTCAGCGTGCGCGGGCGGGACGCGTTCCGGCATTTCAAGTTCGAGCGCGGCGTGCACCGCGTGCAGCGCGTGCCGGCCACCGAGGCCTCGGGCCGCGTGCACACGTCCACGGCCACCGTGGCCGTCATGCCCGAGGTGGAGGAGGTGGAGGTGGACATCAACCCGGCGGACCTCCGCATCGACACCTATCGCTCCTCCGGAGCCGGCGGCCAGCACGTGAACAAAACCGAGTCGGCCATCCGCATCACCCACATCCCCACGGGCTTCGTGGTGGCCTGCCAGGAGGAGCGCAGCCAGATCAAGAACCGCGCCAAGGCCATGAGCCTCTTGCGCTCCAACCTCTATCAGATGAAGCTGGAGAAGGCCCAGGCCGAGCGGCGGGATCTGCGGCGCGCCCAGGTGGGCACGGGGGACCGCAGCGAAAAGATCCGCACCTACAATTTTCCCCAGGACCGCGTGACGGACCACCGCGTCAACGAGAATTTCCACAACCTGCCCGGCATCCTGGAAGGGGCCATGGACGACATCGTCCGGTCCCTCTGGGAGTTCGAGAGAGCCCAGCGCCTGGCGGAGGAGTCGGTTTGAAGGCCGCGGCGGTCCCGGCGGTGGAGGAGGCGGCGCGCGGCGCGGCGGAGCGGCTGGCCGGCGCGGGCGTGGAGAACGCGGCTTTCGAGGCGCGCCAGCTCGCCGCGGCGGCCGCCGGCTTGTCGGCCCGGGGGCCGTTCCCCGCGGAGGCGGTCTTGTCTTCCGCCCAGCGCGGCCGGCTGGAGGCTCTTCTGGCGCGGCGCCTGTCGCGGGAGCCTCTCGCCTACGTCCTGGGCGAATGGGATTTTTATGGCTTGACCTTCCGCGTGGACCCGCGCGTTCTGATCCCCCGGCCCGAGACCGAGGAATTGGCGGAATGGGTTTTGTCGGAGACGCGGGATCGCGGGGAGGGGACGGGAGCGGAGCCCCTGCGCCTCGCGGACGTGGGCACGGGCTCCGGCTGCATCGCCGTGTGCCTGGCGAAATTTCTGCCCGGCGCAGAGGTGTGGGCCACGGATGTTTCCTCCGAGGCTTTGCGGGCGGCCGAGGAGAACGCCGCGCTTCACGGCGTGGAAGGAATACGCTTCCGCCGGGGGGATTTGCTGGAGCCGCTGGCCGGCGAGACGCTGGACGCGGTGGTCGCCAACCTTCCCTACATTCCGGCGGCGGTGATTCCCGGCTTGGACCCCGAGGTCTTGAGGGAGCCGCGCCCGGCCCTGGACGGCGGCGAAGACGGCTTGGATTTGGTGCGCCGTCTGCTGCCCCAGGCTCTGAAGGCTCTGCGGCCCGGCGGGAAGATTTATTTGGAGGTGGGCCACGACCAGGCGGCCCGCGCGTCGGCTCTCCTGTCGGGGGCGGGGTTCCGTCAGGTCCGGGTGAAAAAGGATTTGTGCGGCGTGAATCGTTTTCTGGGAGGAACGAAATGAACCGTGAAGCCGGAAGCGGGAAGGGCGGGACGTGCGGGGGAGGGCGGGGAGCGGCTTCCCGCGCGGGATCATGATCCGGCTGGACTCGTTTCTCATCGAAGGAGGGCGCCGGCTCAAGGGGAGCGTGCGGATCTCGGGCTCCAAGAACGCGGCCTTGCCGTGCCTGTTCGCGACCCTGCTCACGGACGAGGAGTCCGTGCTGGACAACGTTCCGCGCCTGCAGGACATCCGGACGGCGGTGGCCCTTCTCGAGCATTTGGGCAAAAAGGTGGTGCGGCGCGGCGACCGGCT
>JBQTIM010000079.1:0-24419 GCA_052388135.1 Elusimicrobiota bacterium | reverse complement strand
CGAACGGCCTGGAGACCACGCGGAAAGGCTCGGCGCGCGGAGCCGGGGCGCCTTCCGCGGCGAAGGGCGCGGTGTCCATTCTCACCTGATATTCGCCGTCGGGAGCGTTCCAGGGGCAAGGCCAAAGGGCCTGCCAGGCGCCCAGGCCGTCGTCGAACCGCAGGCGAAGCTTTTCGGTTCCGCCCACAGTGGGCACCCGGGCGCCGTCCCGCTCCACCCAAACCCACAATTCGCGCTTCTCCAAGGCGGCGCGGAGGCCCGGAGACGGCACGGTGAGACGAATGTCGACGAATTGATCGTGGAAGACGTCGGTTACGGCCGGAGCCAGAACCGGACCATCGGGAGGGAGCGCGGAGGGAGGGGCGTTGCCGGAAAGGCTCCAAACCACAAAGACCGCCCCCGCCGCGCCGGCGGCGGTTGCGGCGATTTTGGACAGGGAAGGGCGCTTGAACCGGGAAGATGGTCGGGCCGCGGTGTGGTTTTTTCTTTTCATGGACCGCCGGCGGCGGCTTCGCTGGGTCGGCTGGAATCCCCTCTGTCGGCTTCGCGGCCCTTAGGCTTCAGGCCGTCGCTTGACTTTTACGATCGTCGATCCGGACACCGGCTTCGGCGGCGGGACCGGCGCCCGGCTTCCACGTGCGGCGGTGAAGAACCTTGAAAAAGCGTGCCTGCTGGGAGTTGAACCCAGAACCTTCGGCTCCGGAGGCCGACACTCTATCCAATTGAGCTACAGGCACAAAAGGGGGCGCGCCGGAACGGGCGTCGCCTGCTCCCCGGGATTTTACTATTTCGTCGTCCGCCGGGACAAATCTTCGAACCGCTTCACCAGCGGCCCGGTTTTCTCGCCGCCGCCCTGGGCGAAGTCGGGCCGGCCGCCGCCGCGGCCTTCGATCCTGCCCGCGATGGCCTGGGCCAGGGCGCCGGCGCTCCAGCCCTTTTGCGTGAGGTCGGGCGTGACGGAGACCACGAAGGAGACCTTGTCGTCCCGCTCCGTGGCGGCGATGATGACGCCCGACGGCATTTTCTCTTTCATGCGGTCCGCCAGGGTGCGCAAGGATTTGTCGTCCAAGCCGGGCGCCGTCTTCACGGCCCAGGCCACGCCGCCTTCCTGCCGAACCTCCGGCGCCGCGGCGTCGCCGCCGCCCTGGGCCAGCTTCAGCCGCAGCTCCTCGATTTCGCGCTCCAGCTGTTTCTGCCTTTGCAGGGCTTTCTCCACGCGGGCCGGCACCTCGGCGGGCGAGGCTTTCAGTTTCTCGGCGGCCTGGGCCAGCGAGGCTTCCAGGTTCCGCAAATATTCCATGGCCTTCAGGCCCGCCACCGCTTCCAGCCGCCGCACGCCGGCGCCGATGGAAGAATCGGACGTGATCTTGACGAGGCCCACCTCGCCGGTCCTGCCCACGTGGACGCCGCCGCAAACCTCCGTGGTGGCGTCGCCGTAGTCCACGACATAAACCTTGTCCCCGTATTTGTCGCCGAAGAAGGCGCAGGCCCCCTTGGCCTGGGCCTCCCGCAGGGTCATCTCGGCGCGGCGTCGCTCGATGTCGGCCAGCACGTGGCCGTTGGCGTCTTCCTCGATGAGCCGCAGTTCCTCCGGCGTCGGCGCGCCGGGATGGGTGTAGTCGAAGCGAAGTTTCTCGGGCGTGACGATGGAACCGGCCTGGGTCACGTGGCCGCCCAGCACGCGCCGCAGGGCCGCGTGGAGCAGATGCGTGGCCGTGTGGTGTCGGACGATGTCCTCGCGCCGGCGGCGGTCGGCCTCGGCGGCCACGGCGTCGCCCACCCGCAGGGTCCGCCCGGCCGCCAGCCTCACCTTGTGGACGATGAGCCCCTCCACGGGCTTCTGGGTGTCGAGAACCGCGATGGGCTCGGAGCCCTTGCGCAAGAATCCCGTGTCGCCCACCGGGCCGCCGCCTTCCGGATAAAACGGCGATTCGGACAGGATCGCTTCTCCGTCCCCGCCGGAAATTTCGGAAACGCGGCGGCCGTCCTTCAAGAGGGCCCGCACGAGGGCCTTTTCCACCCGCACCGCGCCGTAGTTTTCGTAGAAGGCGGGCACGGTGGGGCCCAGCTCCTTCAAAAGCTCGTTGTAGACGCCGGCGTCCTCCTGGCCGGAACCCTTCCAGGCGCCGCGGGCGGTGGTCTGGGCGCGCTCCCGGGCGGCCTCGAACTCGGCTTCGTCGTAGGAAAGGCCGTGGTCCTGGAGGATTTCGCGGGTCATATCCGGCGGAAATCCGTAGGTGTCGTAGAGCCGGAAAGCCTCCTCGCCGGACACCTTCCCCCGGCCGGATTTTTTCACCTGCGCCGCCAAGTCCTCCAGCCGCGCCGTGCCGCTCTCCAGGGTTTCCAGAAACCGTTCCTCTTCCTGCCGCACGATGCCGGCGATGTTTTCGCGCTTGGAAGGCAGGTCGGAATAAGCGTCCTTCATCCTCTCGATCACCTCGCCGGAAATTCTGTAAAGGAACGGCTCGCCGCGCCCGAGGAGTTTCCCGTGGCGCACGGCGCGGCGGATCAAGCGGCGCAAAACGTAGCCGCGGCCCTCGTTGGAAGGAAGGATGCCGTCGGCGATCATGAAGGTGGAAGACCGGGCGTGGTCGGCGATGAGGCGGAAGGGCGCCAGCGCCCTCCCGGAAAGCCCCTCGGAGGATTTCCCCAAAAGCTCCTCGGCCGCCTTCATGTAGGGGCGGATGAGGTCCGTGGCGAAATTGTCGGGCGCGCCCTGGACCACCGACGTGAGCCGCTCCAAGCCCATGCCGGTGTCTATGTTCTTCTTGGGCAGCGGGACCAGGGAACCGTCGGCCTGGCGGTCGAACTGGGTGAAGACCAGGTTCCAAATCTCCAGCCAGCGGTCGCAGTCGTTTTCGGGACGGCAGGTGGCGCCGGCCCCGCAGGTGCAGGCCCGGGGGCCCTTGTCGATGAGGATTTCCGAGCAGGGACCGCAGGGGCCCGTGGGGCCCATGTTCCAGAAGTTGGTGTCCGCCCCCATGCGCACGATGCGGGAGTCCGGCTGGAATTTTTTCCAGAGCTCGAAGGCTTCGTCGTCCTCTTTGTAGACGGTGGAGTACAGGCGCCCGCCGTCCAGGCCCATCTCCTTGGTGAGGAACTCCCAGCCCCAGGCGATGGCTTCGGTTTTGAAATAATCGCCGAAGGAGAAGTTGCCCAGCATCTCGAAGAAGGTGAGGTGGCGCGCCGTGAAGCCCACGCGTTCGATGTCCGTGGTGCGCAGGCATTTCTGCGAGGAGGCCGCGCGGTTGCCCGGCAGAGATTTCTGCCCCAGGAAGTAAGGCTTGAACTGAACCATCCCGGCCGACGTGAAGAGAAGGCTCGGGTCGCTGGACGGAATCAGGGAATCCGACGGAACGCGCTTGTGACGGCGCTCTCCGCCTTCAAAATATTTTAAAAACTTTTCGCGAATCTCGTTGCCCGTGGTCATTTTCATCCTTTAGCAAACGGCTGCGGCGCAAAACGGTTCCGACATTACCGAGGGGCACGGCGCGGCGGCCGACGGCAAGGCTTCTTTTTCGCCGGCGTCAACCCTTCAGCTTCAGGGTCTTTCCTTCGGCGCGGGCCACGAGCGTGCCGTCGCCCTTGGCGATCTCCGCGCGGGCGGAGACGAGGCGCCGGGTGTCGTCCAGCACTTCCCCCCGGATCAAAAGTTTTTCCCCCACGGCCGCCGGCGCCAGATAGCGCACCGTCATTTCCGCCGTCACGGCGGCGCCGGAACGCTTCCAGATGAGCCGCGTCATGGCCTCGTCCAGCAGGGCCGCCAGCAGGCCGCCGTGCACCAGGCCCTTCCAGCCCTGGTGGGTTTTCGTGGGGACGAACTCAGCGAAAGTCTCTTTGTCTTTGACGGTCCAGAGAAGCTTGAGGCCGCCGTCGTTGCTTTCCCCGCAAACGAAGCAGTGGCCGTCGTCCTCCAGCTCGGGCGGCTTCAATGCTTGAAATGCCGGACGGAGGTGAACAGCATGGCGATGTTGTGCTCGTTGGCCGCTTTCACGCTGTCCTCGTCGCGGATGCTTCCTCCCGGCTGGATGATGGCCGCCACGCCGATCTTGGCGGCCTCGTCCACGGAATCCCGGAACGGGAAAAAACCGTCGGAGGCCAGCACCAGGGGCAGGGGGCTGGGGTTCAGGGTGGGGGGCATTTTCATGGCGGCCACCTTCATGGCGTCGATGCGCGACATCTGGCCCGCGCCGATGCCCCAGGTCTGCCGCCCGCGGGCCAGCACGATGGCGTTGGACTTCACGTGCTTGGCCACCTGCCAGGCGAAGGCCAGGGACAACTGCTCCTCGGGCGTGGGGTTGCGCCGGGTCACCACCTTGGATTCGACGGGCCGGGGCTGGTCCTGCTCCTGCACCAGGAAGCCGCCCGAGATGCGGCGGAAGTCCCACTCGAAGGGGTCGGCCAAAAGGTTGGATTGTTCCAGAAGCCGCAGGTTGGTTTTTTTGGCCAGGATTTCCCGCGCCTCGGGACGGAAACCGGGAGCGATGACGCATTCCAAGAAGAGTTTCGAAAGCTCTTCGGCGGTTTCCCCGTCGATGGCGCGGTTGACGCCGACGATGCCGCCGAAGGCCGACACCGAATCCGCCGCGTAAGCCCGGCGGAAAGCCTCGACCAAGGATTCAGCCTCTCCCACGCCGCAGGGGTTGTTGTGCTTGATGACCGCGCAGGCCGGGCTGGAAAAACCGGCCACCAGCCGCCAGGCGGCGTCGCAGTCCAGGTAATTGTTGAAGGAGATGGCCTTGCCTTGAAGAACCTTGGCGCCCACCACGCCCCAGGCGCGCTTGCCGGATTCCTGGTAGAGGGCGGCCGGCTGGTGCGGGTTTTCGCCGTAGCGCAGGTCCGCCTTCTTGCGCAGGCCGGGCGCGATTTCCGACGGAAAAGACCGGGCCTGCCCCTTCTGGCGGAAGCTGGCGGCGATGACGGCGTCGTAATGGGCCGTGTGCGCGAAGGCCTTGGCGGCCAGGCGCTGGCGCGTTTCCCGGCCGAGCTTGCGGGTTTCCGCCAGCTCTTCCAGGATCAGAGGGTAATCCTCCGGGTCGCAAACGGCGGTGACGTGGGTGAAATTTTTCGCCGCCGCCCGCAGGAGGGCGGAGCCGCCGATGTCGATGTATTCCAAAAGCTCGTCTTCGGGCAGGTTGGGGTCGGCGCTGATGGTTTCGAACGGGTAAAGGTTCACCACCACCATGTCTATGGAAGGAATGCCGTGCTTGGCCAGCTCCTTGTCGTGCTCGGACTTGCCGCGTTTGGCCAGCAGGCCGCCGAACACTTTGGGGTGCAGTGTCTTCACCCGGCCGTCGAGGATTTCCGGAAAGCCCGTGAGGTCGGAGACCTCCGTCAGCTTGATCTCCCCCTGGCGGAGGCTCTTGGCCGTGCCGCCGGTGGAGAGGATGTCCACGCCCGCCTGGGACAGGCCGTGGGCGAACTCCACGATCTGCGCCTTGTTGGACACGGAGAACAGCGCCCGCTTTATTTCAAGAGATTCGGTCATGATGGATGGTCTCCTCGTGACGGCGGGCCGTCAATCGCCGGCCGTCTGATCCGCGAAATGTTCCTCCAAAACGTCCTCGATGCATTCCGGCGTGTAACCCAACCGCGCCAGATAGCCGCCCAGGCGCCGGCGCTGGACGGCGGGAGCCAGGCTTTTGAGGCGGGCCGCCCGTTTCCGCAGGGCCCGCCGGGCGCGGTCGCTTTCGCTCTCGGCCGGGGCGTCTTCCGCCAGGGCTCGACGGGCGGCGCCCACCTCCACGCCCCGGGCTTCCAGCTTGAGGCGGATGAGCAGGTCGGCCTCGCCGCGATCGCGGCCGCGTTCCGCCGCGTCCCGGGCCAAGGCGGCGTCGTCCAAATACCGCAAATTTTTCAGGCGGTCCACAGCGAAGCGGACGGCCTCCGGCGCGAAACCCTTCTTGAGGAGCTTGCCGGCCAGCTCGGCTTCGCCCCGGGCCCGGGCCGCCAGGAACTTCACCGCCGCGGCCAAGGCCGCCTTTTCCATGGGAGATTCCCCGGGCATGAGGGGACCTATTTTAACAAATTACGGGAGGCGGACCCGCTTCTTGAATTCGCCTTCATCGATGACTTCCCCGCCCAACTTTTGCGCCTTCTTCAACTTCGAGCCGGCCTCGGGCCCGGCCACCACGAAGGATGTTTTGGCGGACACGGACGAGGAGGGCCTTCCCCCCAGTTCCCGCACCAGCCGCTCGGCCTCGGTGCGGGAGAAGGCCTTGAGCTCGCCCGTGAAGACCACGGTTTTTCCCGCCAGGAGCTGGGGCCCCTTGGCCGCCGGCGGCTCCTCCCGCGGCGAAATTCCGAGCTTCTTGAATTTCTGCAGGAGGCTCTTAACGGCGGGCTGGCGGAAAAACCCGGCCACGGCGCCGGCCATGGCGGGGCCCACGAACGGAATGTCCTGCAGGTCGTCTTCCGTCGCCGCGGCCAGACGGTCCACGGAGCCGAAATGCTCGGCCAGCGTCTGCGCGGCTTTCTCCCCCACGTCGGGGATGCCCAATCCGTAGACGAAGCGGCCCAGGGAACGGCCGCGGGACGCTTCAATGCCGTCCAGAAGGTTCTGGGCCTTTTTGTCCTTGAAACCTTCGAAGGAAAGCAAATCTTCTTTTTTCAGCCTGTAAATGTCCGCCAGGTCCTTCACCTTTCCCGTGCCGAGCAATTCCTCCGCCGCGGCGTCGCCCAGGCCGCCGATGTCCATGGCGGGCCGGCCGGCGAAATGGAGGAGGCTTTTGTGGAGTTGAACCGGGCAGGCGGGGTTGGAGCAGCGGTAGGCCACGTCCTTTTCCCGCGCCTTGGCCACGGGTCCGCCGCAAACGGGACACTCTTGGGGCGGAAGGATGGGCTTCTCGGCGCCCGTGCGCTTGGACTTCACCACCTGCACCACGCGGGGGATCACGTCACCGGCGCGCTCGATGAGGAGCACGTCCCCCACCCGCGCGTCCAGGCGGGCCACCTCGTCGAAATTGTGGAGGCTGGCGTTGGATATGGTCACGCCGCCCACCTTGACCGGCTCCAGCTTGGCGATGGGCGTGACGACGCCCGTGCGGCCCACGGACATCTCCACGTCCCGCATGCGCGTGGTGGCCTGCTTGGCCGGAAATTTGTAGGCCAAGGCCCAGCGCGGCGACTTGAACGTGAAACCCAGCCGCTTCTGCCGGCCCGTGTCGTCCACTTTGATCACGCAGCCGTCGGCCTCGTAGGCCAAATCCTCCCGGCGGTCCTGGAGGACCCGGCATTTCTCCACCACGTCCTCTATGCGATCGTGGCGCGAGACCACCGGGTCCACGGGCAGGCCCAGGGACCGGCAGGCGTCAAGGAATTCCGAGTGGGCCTTGTATTCCGCGCCCTCCACCCAGCCGAAGGAATGGACGAGATAGCGCAGGGGCCGCCGGGCCGTGAGCTTGGGGTCTTTTTGACGGAGGCTGCCGGCGGCGAAGTTGCGGGGATTGGCGAAGGGAGTTTCCTCTCCCGTCTCCTGAAATCGGCGATTGAATTTTTGGAAGTCGTCCTTGGTGGCGTAGACTTCGCCGCGAACTTCCAAGACCTTGGGAGGGCGGCCTCGGAGCCGCAAGGGGATGGAGCGAATGGTGCGGGCGTTGGGCGTGATGTCCTCGCCCGTTTCTCCGTCGCCGCGGGTGGCGGCCCGGACCAGAAGGCCGTTCTCGTAAGTGAGGGCCAGGCCCACGCCGTCTATTTTGAGCTCCACGGTGAAGGCGGGCCGCTCGCCGGGCCGCAGGCCCTTGAGAACGCGGTCGTGCCAGGCGCGGATATCGTCGAGAGAATAGGAGTTGTCCAGCGACAGCATGGGAACCGCGTGGCGGACTTTGGGGAAGCCGCCGGACACTTCGCCGCCCACGCGCCGCGTCGGCGAATCGGGCTCGGCGAGCTCCGGATGCTTTTCCTCCAGGTCCCGCAGGCGGCCGAGGAGGCGGTCGTATTCCTCGTCGGCGATTTCCGGCCGCGCCTCGGCGTAATAGAGGAAATCGTGGCGGCGGATTTCCTCCCGGAGCTTTTCGATTTCGCTTTTAACGCTTCTAAGGTTGGGCATGGGTTCGTGAGCCGCCGCGGTCAAAGCCGAAAGCCGGCCGCTTAACTTGAAGCCGGGCCGAGGGCCGCTTCGGCCGCGGAATGCGCCTACGCCCGGGCCTGCGGCCGCTTCTGGTGTAGTGTCTCTAACACTTCTTTACTTAAGTCATTGCGAGGAGCGTTGTCTGCGACGAAGCAATCCCAGCTTTCAGTACACCGAGAATCGTTTTTCAGCGCAGGCGACCCCTGGGATTGCTTCGCCTTCGGCTCGCAATGACCTCCTAATAAGTCAAAAGACTTATGCGACACTGCACTAGCGGGACGCTGCGGGCCCGGCGCCGGCCCTCTCCAGCTTGATCTTGTCCAAAATGCCGTTGACGAACTTGCCGGAATCCTGCGTGGAATAGGCCTTGGCGATCTCCACGGCTTCGTCGATGGCCACGGACACCGGCGTGTCGAGGTGGTGGACCAGCTCGTAGGCGGCCATCCTTAAAATGTTTCTGTCCACGGCCGCCATGCGCGACAGCTCCCAGTTTTCGGCGTACTTCACGATGAGCGCGTCCAGCTCTTTCAGCTTGCCGGCGACGCCGCGCGCCAGCTCGTCGGCGAAGGCCCGCGCCCGCAGAGGCATGGGGTTGTCGCGCCAGTAGACGCGGGCGGCGTCCTCCAGGCCCAGGCCCCCCACGTCCATGAGATAGAGGATCTGCAAGGCCGACTCCCGCGACTGGCGCCGGGTTCCCATGCTAGGCCGGGCGGCGGAACGCCGAAGCAAGACCGGTCGAGCCCCGGAGCGCGGACGGAAATTTTTCATCCTTCATGATTCGTCCTTCATCCTTCTCATGAGCCGCGCCATCCGGATCGCCGCCAGGGCGGCCTCGCGCCCCTTGTCGAGGGGGCCGGCGGCCGAACGCGCCAGCGCCTGCTTGGCGTTGAGCGGCGTCAGCACGCCGAAGATCACCGGCACGCCCGTGTCCAGAGCCGCCTGGCCCAGCCCGCGGGCGGTTTCTTGAGCCAAATACTGGTCGTGCGGCGTCTTGCCCTTGAGGATGCAGCCCAGCGCGATGACCGCGTCGAACCGGCCGCCGCGCGCCAAAGCCTTGGCCGCCAGCGGCAGCTCGAACGCCCCGGGGACCCGTTCCACCCGCAGGCCGCGTTCGGCCACTCCGCGCTCTTTCAGCGTCCCAAGGCAGCGGTCCAGCAGCCTTTCCGTCACGGCCGCGTTGAAGGCGGACACCGCCACCGCGACGCGCAGGCCCCGGCCGTCGGGGAGGAGGTCAGGCTTTTCGCGCGCGCCGATTCGCATGAGAGACCATGTCCAGCAAGTGCCCCAGCTTGCGCCGCTTGGCCGCCAAATAGCGGCGGTTGTCGGGATTCGAAGGCATCTCCAAAGGAATGCGCTTGGACACCGTCAGGCCGTACCCTTCGATGCCCACGATCTTGCGCGGGTTGTTGGTCAGGAGCTGGACGCTGGTGAGGCCCAGGTCCACCAAAATCTGCGCGCCGATGCCGTATTCCCGCAGGTCCGCCGGAAAACCGAGGCGGGCGTTGGCTTGCACGGTGTCGAGCCCCTTGTCCTGCAGGACGTAGGCGTGGAGCTTGTTCACCAAGCCGATGCCGCGCCCCTCCTGGTGCATGTAAAGCACGACGCCGCGGCCCGCCCTCTGCACCTGCTCCAGGGCGGCGCGCAGCTGCTCGCCGCAGTCGCAGCGCAGGGAGCCCAACACGTCGCCCGTGAAACAGGAGGAATGGACCCGCACCAAAACGTTCTTGGCGCCGTGCACGGCGCCCTTCACCAGGGCGACGTGGTGCTCGCCGGTGGGCACGTCTTCGTAAAGGTGAACTTGAAAATCGCCGGACCGCGTGGGCAAACGGGCGCCCGCCACGCGGCGCACAAGCTTCTCATGCTGGCGGCGGTGGCGGATGAGGTCCTGGATGGTGACCATCTTGAGGCGGCGCTCCGCCGCGAACCGCACCAGGCGCGGCAGGCGGGCCATGGTGCCGTCCTCGGTCATGATCTCGCAGATCACGGCCGCCGGGGTGAGGGCGGCCAGCCGCGCCAAATCCACGGCGGCCTCGGTGTGGCCGGAGCGCACCAGCACGCCGCCCTCCTTGTAGCGCAAAGGAAAAATATGGCCCGGCCGGGACAGGTCCTCGGCCCGCGTGCCGGGATGGGCCAGGGCCCGGATGGTCCGCGCCCGGTCGTAGGCCGAAATGCCGGTGGTGACGCCCTTGCGCGCGTCCACCGACACGGTGAAAGCCGCCTCCCGGGGCGCGCCGTTCTCCACCATGGGGGAAAGCCGCAGTTCGTCCAGCCGCTCGCCCAGCATGGGGACGCAGATCAGCCCGCGGCCGTGCTTGGCCATGAAGTTGACCGCCGACGGCGTGACGTGGTCGGCGGCCATCACCAAGTCGCCCTCGTTCTCGCGGCCGGGATCGTCCACGACGATGAGGAAGCGGCCCCGCCGGAAATCGCGGAGCGCCTCCGGAATGGAAGCGAACTTCATAGGAAGGACCCTTTCCTTGCGCGGCCGGACGGGAAGGCGCCGGCAGACGAGATCAAGAACGCCTCTTCAAAAGTTTCTCCACGTGCTTGGCCAGGATATCGAACTCCAAATTGACGGCCTCCCCGGCCTTCTTGGCGCCCAAGGTGGTGTGTCGCGCCGTGTGGGGGATCACGGCCGCCGCGAAGGAACTGCCGGACACCCGCGCCGCCGTCAGGCTGACGCCGTCCACCGCCACCGAACCTTTAAAAACCAAGTATTTCGCGAAGGCCGCGGGAAAGGAAAATTCCAGTTCCTGAGACGCGCCCCGGGCCGTCCGCGATTTCAGCTTTCCCACCGCGTCCACGTGTCCTAAGACGAAATGGCCGCCCAAGGGCGCGCCCAGCCGCGCCGCCCTTTCCAAATTCACCCGCCGGCCGGGGGCCAGGCCGCCCAAGGAACTGCGGCGGAACGTCTCCTCGGAAACGTCGAACTCCAGCACGCGCCGCCGGCCCCGGCCCGCGGCAACGGCCGTCAGGCAGACGCCGTCCACCGCCAGGGAATCGCCCCGCTTCACGCCGCCCAACGCCGCCGCCACGCCCAGCCGCGAGCCGCGGCGGAACGCCACGGAACCCACCGCCTCTACGAGGCCCGTGAACATAGACAAGACAGGCTCTTAAGCGACGAACCCATGAATCAAAATGTCCTCTCCCACCCGCGCGACGCGGATATCTTTCAAAGCGGGTCCGGCGTCCGGCCGGGGCCATCCCGCCCCGTCCAGGGACGACGGCGCCGTCCGTCCGCCCAGAAAGCGCGGCGCCATGAACAAATAGACCTCGTCCACCAAGCCGGCCTTGAACAGGGAATAGGCCAACTCTCCGCCCCCCTCCGCCAAAATCTTGTGAAGGCCCAGGGCCCGAAGGTCCTTGAAAACGGTTCGAAGCGGCAGGCCCGACCGCGTACGGGGATAGGCCAGCACTTGGACGCCCGCGGCCTCCAGCGCCCGCCGCCGGCGGAGCGGCGCCGAACGGTCGGTGACGACCCAGGCCGGCGCCCCGCCCTTGAACGCTTTGGCCTTGGGCGGCAAATTCAAGGAGGAAGAGACCACCAGCCTCAGCGGGTCCGGCCCCGGGCCGCGGCTCGTGAGGGCGGGATCGTCCCGCCGCAAAGTTTCCCCTCCCACCAGAACCGCGTCGCATTCGGCCCGCAGGCGCCGCCCCCAGGCCCGCGCGGCCTCGCCCGTGATCCAGCGCGAGCGGCCCGAGGCGGAGGCGATGCGTCCGTCCAGCGTCTGGGCCGACTTGTAAATCACGTAGGGAAGGTTCCGCGCGCGGCTTTTGAGAAACGCCCGGTTGATGAACCGCGCGCTTTTTTCCAAAAGGCCCGTTTCCACCCGCACGCCGGCCCGGCGCAGCGCGGCGAACCCGCAGCCCGACACCCGCGGATCGGGGTCGGTCATGGCCGCCACCACGCGGCGGACGCCGGCCCTCGCCACCGCTTCGGCGCAGGGCGCGGTTTTGCCCCAATGGGCGCAGGGTTCCAAATTGACGTAAAGGGTGGCGCCCCGGGCCCGCCGGCCCGCGCGGCGCAAGGCGGCCGCCTCGGCGTGGGGGCCTCCGAACCTCTCATGCCGGCCCTCGGCCACGACGCGGCCCGCCCGGACGATCACGCACCCCACCAAGGGGTTGGGACCCGCCGTGAAACGGCTTTTTTCCGCCAGGGCCAGGGCCCGGCTCATATGGACGGCATCGGAGCGCATGGGAAGCGTTTCCCGCCGACGAAAGGACATCCGAGGGGAATTCAGAGGAGGATTTTATCTCATTTCCGGAGGGGACGCAATTTGGAAAGAAACGGGAGGGACGCGTGCCGTTACGCCGCAGGGCGGTTATGGTGAAGGCATGCGCCTGCCCGCCGCGACCGAATTCCTCCGGCTAATCATGCGCAGAGGAAAGCCGCAACGCCCGGAAAGTACGCCCCGAAGCGGGACGGCGCCGACGTCCGACTGCGGCTATTTTTCGTCCAGAGGAAGGGTGAACGCGAACAAAGAGCCCTCGCCCACGGCGCTTTTGACCCAGACGCGGCCGCCGTGGGCGTGCACGATGAGCTTGACGATGGCCAGCCCGAGCCCGGTGGATCTCTCGCCGCCCGTGGGCTTCACGCCCCGCGCGCGGCCGTATTCCAGGAACAAATTGGATATCTCTTCCTCGGGGATGCCCTGGCCTTGATCCTTGACGGAAATCTCCAGCTCCCGCCGGGTGGACCGGCCGCGCAGGACGATGGTGGAGCCGGGGTGGGAAAACTTCACGGCGTTGGAGATCAGGTTCGCGATGACCTGGCCGATCCGGTCGGGGTCCAGGACGGCGCGGGCCGGCAGATCCTCGATGTTCAGGAGCAGAGTCATGCGTTTCTCGCGGGCCACGACGGCGTTGGCGGCGTGGCACTCCCGCAATAGGGCGGCCGGGTCCACGTGCTGGGGCTCCAGGCCCATCAGGCGCGACTCGGCTTTCACGTCCAGCAGCTCGTCCAGCATGGAGGCCATGCGGGCGCAGCTGTTGATGATGAGGTCATGCACCTTGCGCTGCTCCGGCGGGACGGGGCCCAGCTTGTTCTCGCGCATGAGGCCGGCGTAGCCGTGGATGACGCTCAAAGGGTGCTTGAGGTCGTGGACCACCATGCGCAGGAATTTCTCCCTCAGCCGGTCCGTCTCGGCCAGGTGCTGGTATACCCGGGCCTTCTCCAGGGCCCCGGCCAGCATGTCCGCCACGATGGAAAAGGTCTCGGCGTGGAAGGGCTGGTAACCCTCCGCGCGCCGGCTGCCGAGAAAAAGGAAACCCACCGGCTTCTTTCCGGCCAGGAGAGGGCCGTCCAGCGAGGAACGCAGGCCGGAGCGGATGCGCTCGCGCAAAAGCCCGTCGGCGGGCCGCTGGGGAAGGCAGGTCTCCAGACGATTCAAGAGGCGGGGCCGCTTGGACTCCAGGAAAGGGCGCAGACCGGCGGCCGCCCGCGGCAAAAGGATTCCGGCCGGAGCGCCGGACGTCTCGTCGCCGGTGCGCGTCCAACGAAGGCGAAGGCTCTTCCCTCCGTTTTTATAGAGCGCCAACTCCATGCGGTGATAGGGAATGAAGCAGAGGAGGGATTCGAAAAGGCGGTCCATCATCTCGTCCAGCGTGCGGCCGGAATGGACGCTGGTCATGAGGGAGAGCAGTTCTTCGGAGGAAGGCGGGCGGAGGGCCTCCCCGGCTGGAGGCCAGGCGGCGCGGCGGTTCTGCGCAAAACCGCCGACATTGGAGAAGACCGGACCAGCTCCCGCGCCGCCGGACGTGGAGCCGGCGGTTCCCAGCGCGCCCTCCATGGGCATAAGAATTCCCCCCCGATGAGAAGTCAACCTCATCAATTATACCTCAAAACCTGAGGCAATGTAAAGAACCCTTACAAAAAATATTTGGCTGTTCGGAAGAACAAGTCATTGTTTGCAAAACAGTCACTTTATCCAAGGACTCTTGGAAATCCGTCAAGGCTTCGTCGAGACCGCTTCTGAGTTTCTCCCAGCCGGTTTCTCCGGCGCTTCGGATGGCCTGAAGTCTCTTTTGGGCGCCGGCTCTCTTGCCCTGAAGCGCGTCGAGACGATCCGCCGCGGCTTTGCGTGTCTTCCTTCCGCCGGCCGCCGACTTGGTTTTCAGCTCGTTGAGGGCCGATTCCAGTTGGCTGAGGCGCGCTTCAGCGCGGGCGGCGTATTCATCCTTGAGACTGCGGGCATCCTGTTTGGAGGCCTCCAGAATCTTTCGGGCCTGGACGCCGGCCGGCTCGGCATCCTCGGACGGAGAAGAACCGGGGCGGCAGGCCGCGAAAAGAACTCCCGCGAGAAGAAACGCGGCCGACCGCCGGTCTGTCAGCGCCTTCCAGAGAAACGCCGGCAGGCGGGCCATGCGGGCGGCGCGGGAAGGCTCCTGCAGGACGCGGAAGAGCCATTCCAATTTTGCGGCCCGCATCCAGCGCGGGGCCCGCGCCAGGCGGCCGGACAGGACGTCGAAGCTTCCTCCCACGCCCATGACGACGGCGGAACCGAACCGACTGAGGTTTTCGCAAATCCAGGCGTCCTGGCGGGGAACGTCCAGGGCGACGAAGACGAAGTCGGGCGCGGCGGCGGAGATTTGGCCGAAGACATCGTTCTCCTCTTCGGGCGAAAAGTAGCCATGGCGCGTGCCGGCGATCCGCAGGCCCGGATGGCGGACGCGCAGGTTGCCGGCCGCCGCCTCGGAAACGCCCGGGGCGGCGCCCAGGAGAAACACCCGGAGGCCGGATCCGGCCGCGCGCCGGCACAGGCTTTCCAGAAAATCCACGCCGGGGACGGTTTCGGGCAGGGGGCGCCCGGACAGGCGCGCGGCCAGGCAGACGCCGACGGAATCGGGCAAAACCAGGTCGGCCCGACGGAAAGCGTCCCGCAGGCCGGCGTGCGTCTCCGCGGCCAAAATCATGAGGGCGTTGGCGGTGATGATCTGGCGCGGCCGGCGGGGCGTTTCGTTCAGGAATCCGTCCACGGCCGCCAGGGCGGCGGCGGAGGCCAGGGCGTCTATGTCGAACCCCAGGACTTTAACGCGCACGAAGCGGGCCCGGAAACGGAAAAACGAAGTCCGGCGGAAACCCCGACGCGGGCCGGGATCCGGCCCCTGAAACGGCTTCCACGAACGGCCCGCCGGGCCCCTGAAAAACCGCCTCGGCTCCGGCTATTTCGCTTCGACCATTTCCGCCGGGGCCTCTTTTTTGAGCCGCGCGGAAAGGATTTTCGACACGCCCAGGGTTTCCATGGTGACGCCGTAGAGGGTGTCGGCGGTCTCCATGGAGCGCTTGTTGTGGGTGATGAGGATGAACTGGGACTGCTGGGTGAAAGCCCTGAGCAGGCTGACGAAGCGCATGACGTTGGCCTCGTCCAGCGGGGCGTCCACCTCGTCCAGGACGCAGAAGGGCGAGGGACGCACCATGAAGAACGCGAAGAGCAGGCTGACGGCGGTGAGGGCCTTTTCGCCGCCGGACAGCAGCGTGATGTTCTGGAGCTTCTTGCCCGGCGGCTGGGCGTAAATTTCCACGCCGGTGTTCAGCACGTCCTCGGGGTCGGTGAAGCGCAGGTCGGCCTCGCCGCCCTCGAAGAGGCGGCCGTAGAGGGCCTTGAAGTTCTCCCGGACTTTTTCGAAGGTCTCGCGGAAGCTCTCGCGCGTGGTGGCGTTGATCTTCTGGATGGTGCGCATGAGGTCTTCCTTGGCCTTGATGATGTCCTGCTGCTGGGTGAGGAGGAAGTTGTAGCGCTCCTCCAGCTGGGTGTGCTCCTCGGGGGCCGCCAGGTTGACGGGGCCCATGCTTTCGACGCGGCGGCGCAGGCGGTCCAGGGCGGCGGCGTCGGCGGGCGCGGCGGGAGAGCCGTGGGATTGGGCGGCCTCGGCGGCGTCGAAGCCGTATTTTTCCTTCATGCGGGTTTCCAGGGACTCGCGCTTGGCGCGGGCGTGGCTGTCGCGGATTTTCTTGTCCTCGTGCTCGGCGCGCAGGCGCTCGGCCTCTTCGCGCAGGGCGTCCACGGCGGTGGAGGCGGCGGCGGAGCGGTCGTGGTGGGCCTGCCGGCGGGCGTGGATGTCCTCCAGGGACCTTTCCGTTTCCCGGCGCTCATCGGCGCGGGATTCAACCGAAGCGCGGCTTTCGGCCTGGACGCGCTTCTGCTCCTCGATCTTCTCGCCGGAAACGGCCCGCTCGCCGCGCTTGGATTCCAGCGAAGCCGTCAGGGCGGCGGATTCGGCGTCGGCGTCAGCCAGGCGCTTCTCCTGCCAGGCCACGCGCTGGCTTTGGTGGCCGGCGCGCTCGCGGGCCGCGGCCAGGGAGGCGCCGGCGGCGGAAGTTTCCTCCTGGCGGACCCGCAGGGCTTCGTGGGCGGCCTGCCAGCGGACGCGCAAATCCTCTTCGGCGGCGGTGAGCTCCGCCAGGCGGGCGTCCATGTCCCGGGCGGAGGCCTGGGCCTGCTCGTCCTCGGCCGAGGCGCGGCGGATTTCTTCCTCGATGAGATCCAGCTCTTTTTGGCCCAGCTCGGCCAGGGAGGCGTGGCGGTCCTCCTCCTGACGGTAAACCTCGGCCTGAACGCGGGCGGTTTCCAGGGCACGGGAGGCGGCTTCGTCGGCGGACGCGGCGGCGGCGCGCTCGGCTTCGCGCGCGGTTTTTTCCCGGCGCGCGCTTTCCAGGGCGGATTGGGCGGCGTCCAGTTCGCGGCCGAGGTTTTCCAGCCGCAGGGCGTCGGCCTCGCGCGGCGGGGCGAAATCCGCGCCGCCTTCGAGAACGCCCTCGCCGTAGAGGGTGTGACCGCCGGCGACCCAGCGGCCGGCCAGGAAACGGAGCGCCGGACGCAGGCGGTCGTCGCAGCGGATCAGGTCCAGAACGGCGCGCTGGCCCACGGGGGCGGGGCCGGAGGGCGCCTCCACCGACGGGATGCGGTCCAGCACCAGGAACCGCGCCCGGCCTTTTTTTCCGTCGGCGAGGAAGGCCACGGCGGCGCGGGCGTCCTCCAGGGAATCGGCCAGGAGGTCGTTCAGATGGTCGCCCAGCACGCGGCGCACCACGGGTTCGTCCACGGGAAGGACGTCCAACAGCTTGCCGAGGGGGCCTTGTATGCCGGGCAGGCCGGCGGACAGCACGGCGGCGCGGCCCTGGGCGTAGGGGTCGCCGGCTTCGCGCTCGGCGTGGGCCTCGCGCTGGGCCTTGGCGCTGAAAAACCTTTCCTGCAGGGAGGCCGAGAGGGCGTCGGCCTCGGCGAGGCGGCGTTCGGCCTCCTCGCGGGCGGCCTGGGCGGCGCGGGCGTTTTCCTCCAGGCCCGAGAGCCCGTAACGTCGGTCCGCGTTTTCCCGGGCGGCGGTTTCCCGGGCGGCGCCGGCCGAGCGGATTTTTTCCTCGGCCTGCTCCTTGTCTTTTTTGAGAGCTTTGATTTCCAGTTCCAGCCGGGCGGCCAGGGAGCGGCGGTGAGCGGCGTCGTTTTGCAGGCGGCCGCGCTCGCGGTTGCTTTCCCAAAGCTTGGCCTGGAGGGCGTGGGATTCCTCTTCGGCGGCCTTCTGGCGCTCCAGCAGGGCGCGGTGGTTTTCCTCGGCGGCGCGCAGGGCCTCGCCCGTGCCGGCGGCTTGCTCGCGCTCCATCCGCAGCTCGGCTTCCACAGCCGGGCGCAGGTCGCCCAACTCCGCCAGGCGCTTGTCGGCCTCGGCCATCTCGGCGTCCAACTGGGCGTCGCGGGCCAGGACTTCGGCGATGCGCTCCTCGGCGTGGCGGTGGCTTTGCTCGGCCAGGACGATGGCTCCGTCGATCTCGGAGAGGCGGCGGTTGACGGCCACCAGCTCTTCGCCCAGCCGGATCTCGGTGACGCGCAGGTCCGCCAACTCGGCCTCGCGGCCGGCGATTTCAGCGGTCTTGGCCTGTGAAGCGTCCTCCAGCACGCGCAAAGATTCCTTCAGGGAGGCCAGCTCGGCGTCCAGCTGGGAAATTTCCCAAAGCCAGTGGGAGACCTCCATGATTTTCAGCTCGTCCTGCATCTTCTGATACTGCCGCGCCTTGCGCACGGCGGCGTCGAGCTTGTCCATCTGCTCCTTGGTCATGGCGATGACGTCGGAAAGGCGGTCCAGGTCGATCTGCGCGCGCTCCATCTTGCGCAGGGCTTCTTCGCGGCGGGCCTTGTATTTGGAGACGCCGGCGGCCTCCTCGAAGAGCTCGCGGCGCTCCTCGGGACGCGCGTTCAGGATGTACTCCACGCGGCCCTGCTCCATGATGGAGTAGCCTTCCTCGCCGATGCCCGTGTCCAGGAAAAGCTCTTTGATGTCCTTCAGCCGGCACTGGGTCTTGTTGAGGAAATATTCGGACTCGCCCGAGCGGAACAGGCGGCGCGTGACGGTGACCTCGGAGTAGTCGATGGGCAGGCGGTTCTGGGAATTGTCGAACGTGAGAGAGACTTCGGAAAGGTTGGTGGGCGCGCGGTTGGCGGAGCCGTTGAAAATGACGTCCAAGAGCACCTTGGAGCGCAGTGATTTGGCCGACATTTCTCCCAGGCACCAGCGGATGGCGTCCACGACGTTGGACTTGCCGCAGCCGTTGGGGCCGATGATGGCCGTGATGCCCGGCTGAAAGTCGAGGCGGGTGCGCTCCGCAAAGGATTTAAAGCCCACCATCTCCAGGCGCTTTAAGTGCATGTTTTACCATCCTTTCGCTTTTAAAGCCGGTTCCGTGCCGCTGGGCATATCATACTCTTTATCGGAAAGATGTCAAGGAAAGGCGGCCGAAAAAGGCCTCTGAGCCACGAAGGGAACTTGGTTTGGTGTCCTATAGTCCTTTCATCCGGCTGTCACTGCGAGCCGAAGGCGAAGCAATCCCAGGGGTCCCTGGCCGAAACCGATATTTCTTTCCATGAAAGCAGGGATGGCGTCGTCGCAAACTACGCTCCTCGCAATGACACAAAAAGATGTGTTGGGTCTGTTGCGCTAGAGGGAGTCCTTCAGCGCCCGGAGGGAAAGCGCGGCGCGGCGAAGGTCATCGGAAGAAAGGGGCGCGGAGGCGTAGCGGGCGCGGCAGAACATCCCCGTGATGGCCTCCACGTGGGGACGCAAGGCGGCGTCCCCCCCGTCGGCCACGCGGCGGTTGAATTCCCAGGGGGTTTCCCAAGGCCGCCTTTCGAATCCGCGGCGCCTGAGGATTTTCAGCATGCGGGCGTAAAACTCCAGGCGGGAACCGCCGGAGGCCCGGTGGAACATCCCATGGCGCGCGCGCCTGAACAAAAAAACCGCGCCCGGAATCAGGACGGCGGCGGCCGCAACGACAGCTGTCCAATTTCCGACACCTTCCCCCCGCCGGGCGCCGGGCCGCGGAAGCCGGGGCCACCGCAAGCTTTTGAGGCCGGCGGCCGCCTCGTCCAGCCGGGCGCTGAGCCGGCGCGAGCCCAGGTAGGCTTTGACGGCGGCGTCCTTTTGCGTTTCAGCGTCGTAGCTCAGCACGCGGGCGTTCCATAGGAAGTTCAGATATTCCACCTTGCGGCGGAGCGACGTCCAAACCCCGGGGGCATCGGCGCCGGATGAGCGGGGCGTGGGGTCCAGTTCCACCCACACGCCGCCGATGAAGGCCTCCACCCAAGCGTGGGCGTCCTGAGCCCGGACCACGTAATAGCCGCCGTCCGGATTTTTTTCGCTCATCAGGAAGCCGGTGGCCACCCGGGCGGGCACGCCCTGGGACCGCAAAAAAACAGCCAGGGCCGACGCGTAATGCTCGCAGGTGCCGCGCTTGGTGACGAAAAGGAAATCGTGGAGCGGGTTGAGGCCCCGCCCTTGAGGCGGGTCCAGCGTGTAGCGGTAATTGTCCCGCACGTAACGCTCCAGCTTTCTCGCCTTGACGAAGGGAGAATCGCGCTCCGAGACGACGCCCCGCGCCAGCTCCGCCACGCGCTTGAACATGGGCGACTCGGCGTCCGGCAGGCTCAAGTTCTCATCGCCGGGAACGGCCTTTCCGCCCAGCCGGGACAACGCCGTTTCCGACGGCCGCCCCACCTGCGAGCGCACCTCGTATTGAATCCGGCCCTTGGACCAGGCCGGGCGCCGAAGCGAAAAATCGGGCCCCAGGACCACCAGGGGCAGGTTCACCTGCACGGTTTCCGCCCACGGCGCCGCGAACAGGAAAGAGACGTCCGTGGGCTCCATGTATATCTTCTGCGTGACGAAGGACCGGACTTCCTTTCCCTGCGCGCGGTTCCGGCCGGCGCCGGGCAGATCGAAGCGGTTCTCCAGCCAGCGGTGGCCGCGCAGGAAAACATTCTGCGGGGCCGGCCCCGCCGTCCACCGGCGGCCGTCGAAGGCGGACAAGGAGCCTCCCCTGAGATAGCGGCCCGCGCCGTGGACCTCCGGCGGGTCCGTCTCCACCCGCATGACGATGCGCCTGTCCTTGAATATTTTCCCCGAGCCTTCCAGGCTCACGTTTTCGGTGAAGCCCGTGCGGTGGGCCGCGCCCAGGAACGCCCCTTGAAAAACCGTCAGGGACAGTCGGGGAAAGAAAAGAAAGATAAACACCGTGAAGAACGCGGCCGACGCCAGCACCAGCCATCCGCGCGCCGCCACGTGGCGCAGGACGGACGACGTCTCGCCCGCCGCAGGCGCGGGCGCCGGCCCCCCGGCGGCCAGGGTGAAAAGCGACAGCGTCCAGGCCAGGGCCAGGATGTAGAGGACGAAACTGAAGAGGAAGGTGAAATCCAGCGCCAGCGTGGCCGCGCTTAACAGCAGGAAGAAAGACAGCGCGATGATCTGCCCCTGGTCCCCGCGGGTTTTGTGGAAGGCGCACTTCAAAAGCAGGAAGGCGGACAGAAAGTCCGCCACGATGAGGAGGAACGAATGCCCCAGGAAAAACCGAAGAACGGAGGCGGCGAAAAAAAGCAGGACCAGGGCCGTCTCCAGCCGGGGCATTTTCGCCGGCCGGCCCCGCGCCTCCCGCCACGCGAGAAGGGCGTAGGCCGAGACGAGGACCGCGATGCGCGCCGGGCCCAGCTCCCGCGTGATGATCAGCGAGAACAGCGAGAGGCCGGCCAGGCCCCACACCGACGCGCTTAAAACCCGGCGGAGGTCGTCCTGTTCTCTTTCCATAACGCCAGCACGTCCAGAGTTTCCTCCGGGCCGGCCGGACCCCGGCGCGGCGGGCTTTCCTCGGAGGCTTCGCGGGGGTCGAAGAGGGCCAGAAAGGAAAAAAACGCCCGCAAATCTTTGTCGTCCAGGGAAGGCTCCCTCTGAAATCCCGGCGCCCGGAATCCCACCGCAAAGCCCTCCCGCTGTTTCTGCCGCGCCAGCGACGCCGCGAAGGAAACGGCGGACTCCAAGGCCTCCCCCTCCAGCTCCCGCCAGGCCGCCGCCGGCTCCAGGGACAGCACCGCCTTGCGGTCCACGTCCTTTTCCGTCTCCCGCGCCATCAAGCGTCCTTGCCGCGCCGTCACCTTCCACGACACCGCCCGCGGGCTGTCGCCCTCCTGGAAATCGCGGATGCCCCAGAACGAGTCCCCCGGCCCGCGGGCCGAGGAGGCGGCCTGCTTTTCGCCCGCCGGCCTGCGATGCTCCGCCTCCTCCAGGGGCGCGACGCGGGGATAAACCACGAACCGATCCTCGATCAAAAGGGTCAGGCGCTTGCGGAAAAAGCCGAAGGGGAACCGGGTCTCCACCCGCGCCTCCTTCACGGTGTAAAGCCCGCGCCGCTCCGGCGTGAACGCGATGTCCGCATGCCTCTGGCCGCCCGCCGGAACGAAAAGGAAGCGCGCGCCGGGGAACGTCCGGGGTCCGCCGGGAGACTCCAGAACAATTTCCGCCTCCAAACCCAGCGCCGGCGTTTTCCTCTTCCCGTTGCGCAGAACGAACCGCAGGAGCGCCGGCCGCCCCGCGTGGACGCCCGACGGCAAAATCCAATCGGGCTCCAAAGACCACAGGCCCATCTCCGAAATGAAGCCCGACGCCGTGATGAAGCCCAGCATCATGCCGAAAATCATGTAGAGGAGGTTGTTGCCCGTGTTCAGGCCGGCGAAACCGACGCCCAGCGTCATGAAGACGACGGCGGCGCCCAGGCGGGTGAACCGGAGGGAGGGAGGAGAGCGGCGGCGGCGTTTCCGGAAAGGCAGGCGGATCATGGACGGACCGCGTTCGGGAGGCGTCCCGGCGGAAGGATTCGCCGAACCTTCGCCGCGGCGTTCCGGCGGCGGGCGCGGCCGCCGTTCGCCGCCGCCTGAGAGCCAAACATTTTTTTAGACGGGGACCGCCACGCGTCCCAGGATTTCCCGCACCACCTTGGCCGCGGCCTCGTTTTCGGGCACTCCGTCCAAGGACTTCAGAACCACGCGGTGGCCCAGCACGGGCAAAGCCGCGGCCTTGATGTCGTCGGGCGCGACGAAATCCCGCCCGTCGCAATAAGCGCCCGACTGGGCCGCACGCCGCAGGGCCAGGGCGCCGCGAGGGCTCACGCCCCAGTCCAGGAACGGCGACCGGCGCGTCTCCTCCACGAGCTCCAAAATGTATTCGTCCAGGGATTCCTCCACGCGCACCGCCTTGGCCGCCTGAATCCCCCCCAGGACCTCCTCCGGAGAAGCCGCCGGCTCCAGCGCCTCGGCCGAGCCCACGTCGATGCCGTCGCGCAGTATCTCCCTCTCCGCGCCGCGATCCGGATAGCCCATGGAGATACGCATCAAAAACCGGTCCTTCTGCGACTCGGGCAAGGGGTAGGTGCCGTGCTGCTCGTGGGGATTCTGCGTGGCGATGACGAAGAAAGGGCGCGGCAAGGGGCGCGTGACGCCGTCCAGGGACACCTGGCGCTCGGCCATGGCCTCCAGCAGGGCGCTTTGCGTCTTGGGCGCCGAGCGGTTGATCTCGTCGGCCAGGATGATGGGGTTGAAAATGGGCCCGCTCTTAAACTCGAAGGCTCCCGAGCCCGCGTTGAACACGGACACGCCCAGGATGTCGCTCGGCAAAAGGTCGGACGTGAATTGGATCCTTTGCAGGGACAGACCGAGGCTGCGGGCGAGAGAAAGCGCGAGCGTGGTCTTCCCCACGCCGGGCACATCCTCGATGAGGAGATGCCCCTCGGCGAAGAGGCACTGGACGGCCAGCCGCACGGCCTCGGGCTTTCCCCGCACCACGCGGGCGACGCGCTCCTCGATTTTCGACGGCAGAGAACTCATCTCTCCAATATAACGCCCGCGGCCGCCTTTGTCAATGCGCGCTTGCCCCCCGGCCGCGCCGATGCTAGAATTTCCTTTTCCCGCCGCGCTCCTTGGACCGCGCGCGGATGAGCGCGCCGCGGCCCCAACACCGGCGCCCGGATCCGGCCGCCGCGCGAAACATGAATTTCGATTTATGGAAAGGCGGCCGAGCCGGGTCGCGTGGTCCGACGAAAAGGAAGACCCTTTGAGCGACGGGCTGCCAAGGGCGGCCCAGGCAGCCAGACTCCTGGCCCTTCAAATTTTAGGCTTTATGGAAAGGTGGCCGAGCTGGCTGAAGGCGGCGGATTGCTAATCCGTTGTACGGGTGTAAACCCGTACCGAGGGTTCGAATCCCTCCCTTTCCGTTCTTTCCGCATCACTTCCCGCCGCCCGCGGACGTAAACGACGTCTCCCTGGGAGAGGTAGCCGGGCCCGTTCCATCGGCGTCGTTAACCATGCAGGCAATCTTCAACTGCCCGGCTCGGCCGGTGAAAAAGTCAAGGACCGCTTGCCGGCCGCCGCCCATTGCCCTCCCGTCCGCAGCCGATGCGCCCCATCCGTCTTCTGAACGCAGCGCCGGCCCGGCGCTGAAAAAAAGGCCGCCCGGTTCGGCGGCCTTCCATGCGATCATTCCTGGCGGAAAAATCTGTCGCGGTTAAGCTCAGCTTTCGATTCGGGGCATCAGGCCTGTATCAGGATATGGCGCGCTTCCTCCAAGCTTTTCCCCAAACTTCCCGTCGCCCGCGCCACGCCCCCCAGCAGGTTGACGATGTAGAGCGCCACACGGCGGCGTCCCAAGCCGTCCAAGTCCAGACGCCCCGCGGAAACCGTCAGGATATCCAAAGCAGCCAAACGCCACAGCGGGCCGGCCATCTTACGCGCCACGGCGGCCATGCGGATCCGGCCGCCCTGCTCCAATCCGGGAACGTTGCGTTCCGTCAGAATCCGTTCGCGGAAGAAAGAGGACGAAGCCTGCAGTCTCGCGTTCCAGTCGTCACGCGTGTAGCCCTGCGGAACTTCCCGGCCCAACTCGTTTAGGACGAAACGCAGGGCTTCGTCGGCGTTCACCTCCGTAGCGTCCGGAAGGATGACGGTCTTGTCCGGCCGCTCGGCGTTTTGATTTTGCATGGCGCGCCGCAGATCGGCCAAAAACCTTTCCCGCGCGTCTTCCGATTCCGCCAGCGGGCTCCAGGCCA
>JBQTIM010000078.1:0-2975 GCA_052388135.1 Elusimicrobiota bacterium | reverse complement strand
GACTTCGGGCAACGTGGGCATCGGAACTTCCAGCCCCTCTTATAAGCTTCACGTGAACGGCGCCGTGGGCCTGACCAAAGGCGGCAACACGGGCGAAGTGAAAGTTGGCTACGTGCCCGCCGCGCCGGCCGGATTTTACGGGATTTACGCTCCTTAAGGCGCGACTCAACCCAGGCGAGGGAATCATGGACAGGGCGGCGGCTTCCCCGAAATTAAACCGGGCCATGGCAGCGGGCTTTTTGGCGCTTTTTCTGGGCGCCGGGCAAGCATCTGCCGAAGCTCAAAGGGAATTAAATTATCAGGGCAAGCTGACGGACAGGAACGGCCAGCCGCGCAGCGGCAGCTATGATATGGCCTTCGCCGTCTACGGCGCCGCCTCCGGAGGCGTTCCGCTTTTCAGCGAGACCCGGCCTGCCGTGCCCGTGCTCAACGGAGCTTTCGTCGTGCGGATCGGTTCCGTCACGGCGGGAGGCATCCCCGCCGCCGCCCTGTCGGGCGCCGACCGGTGGCTTGAGCTTATGGTCGGATCGGAAGTGCTTTCCCCGCGGCAAAAACTGGCCAGCGTTCCCTTCGCCCTGGCCGCCGCCTCCGCCGCCGTCGGGGGCGCGGAGCTGGCGGACGCTTCCGTGGCGCTCACCGATCTCAACCTTTCCAACCTGAATGGCCGCTATCTGAACCTCGACACGCCTCAGACCCTATCCGCCTTAAAAACGTTCTCGGCCGGTTATCACCTTTCGGGCGGATCCCTGGGCATCGGCACGTCGATTCCGGCATTTCCTCTGGATGTCCATGGCGCCGCCCGCTTCGGCGGAGCGGCCAAGAGCGCCTTCGCCGCGTCGGGATCTCTGGATATGGCGGCGGGACGAAACGTGACACTTTCGGGCGGAAAAGTGAAAGGCCTGAGCGCTCCTCCGGCCGCCGCCGATGAGGCCGTCAGCAAAAGCTACGTGGAAAGCCTCTTGTCCGGGTCCGGCGGCGGATGGACCGATTCCGGCGCCGTCGTGCACCTGGCTTCGCCGGGCGACGCCATCGGCGCGGCGCCCGGGGCTTCCGGCCTGTCCATCAGCACCCGCGTGTTCATCACCGGCGGCCGGCTGGGCATCGGCTCCTCGAACCCGTCCGCTCCCTTGGACGTGGCGGGCCGGATCAAGATCACGGGCGGTTCTCCCGGCAGCGGCAAGATTCTCGTTTCCGACGCGGAGGGGCTGGGCTCCTGGCAGGCTTTGTCAGGAGGAGAGGCCACCACCGCGGGCAACGGGTTGCAGGAAGTCGGCGACGACGTCCGATTGGGAGGCAGCCTTTTTACCGCTACGGACATTGACCTCGCCGGTAATTCGCTGGCGTTTACGGGCGCCGGAAACGTCGGCATCGGAACGACGACCCCCGGCGCGCGCCTGCATGTGGGCGGTCAAATCAAGATAGAAGGCGGCGCGCCCGCGGCCGGCAAGATCTTGACGTCCGATGCCGACGGTCTGGCTTCCTGGGAAACTCTGACCGGCGGTGAAGCCACCACCGCAGGCAACGGACTCACGGAAGTCGGCGACGACCTGCGGCTGGGGGGGACGTTGGCAACGAACACGGACATCGCCTCGGCTGGCTACAATTTGAATTTTACGGGCCTGTCCGGTAACGTGGGCGTCGGCACCTCCACGCCGGACGCCAGACTTCATGTGGGCGGCCAGATCAAAATCACGGGCGGCGGCCCCGCCGCCGGGGAAGTCCTCACCTCGGACGACAACGGCTTGGCGACATGGGAGCCTGTCCCGCCCGGAGCCGGAGAAGCCACCAGCCCCGGCAACGGCCTCAGCCTCTCGGGGACCGAACTCCGTCTCGGCGGTACGCTCATGCAGGGCACGACGATCAATATGGGCTTTATAGACTTTATCTATTCAGGCGCCGGAAACGTGGGCATCGGCACCAACGCGCCCGACGCCAAGCTGCATGTGGGCGGGCAAGTGAAGATCACGGGCGGCCTGCCCGGCGCCGGAAAAATTCTGTCCACGGACGCCGCCGGTCTGGCGCGCTGGATTTCCCTGTCTTCCGTGGACCCGACATTCGCCGAGAACGGATTGGAGATGGCCGGCCCCCAAGTCCGCTTGGGGGGAGCGCTGACCGGCGACACGGATATCGCGCTGGCGGGAGAAAATCTCACCTTCTCCGGCGCGGGGAACCTAGGCATTGGGACCACGGCCCCCGACGCGAAACTGCACGTGGCGGGCCGCGTCAAGATCACCGGCGGCTCGCCGGCCGCGGGAAGGGCGTTGACGTCTGATGCCGCGGGCCTTGCTTCCTGGACGGATTTGACGATCACGGAGCAGACCGAGCCCGGAAGCGGCCTGGCCGAAGTTGGCGACGTGTTGCGCCTCGGCGGAGCGCTTGATGCCGATACGAATATAGCCATGGGGACGCACACATTCTCATTGTCCGGTCTGGGCAACGTGGGCGTCGGCACGGGGACTCCGAACGCGCGGCTGCACGTCGAGGGGTCCGTCAAGATCGTGGACGGCAATCAGGCCGCCGGCCGGCTCTTTGAGTCGGACGCGAGCGGGCTGGGCTCGTGGGTGGACCCCGCTTCGGTGGAGCAAACGTCGGCCAGCAACGGCCTGACTCGGACGAGGAGCAATATTCTGATTCTTGGAGGAACCCTAACCCAGAACACCGGCATCGCTTTTGCCGGAAATCCGCTGAGCTTCCTCCCCACCACGGGCCGCTTGGGAATCGGCACCGCCTCTCCGGCCGCCCGCCTGGACGTGGCCGGCAACATCGCCGTCACGGGAACGGTGGACGGCGTGGACGTGGGCGCGAAAGCCGCCAACTGGAATTCAGCCGCTTCCGAGCGGCGGCAGTGGGACGGCGGAAACTTAAACTTGAGCACGACGGTCGCCAGGGCTTCCCTGGGCCTGGGCGATCTGGCCTATGCGACCGCGATCTCCAACGACCGCATCAGCAACGATACGGTTGCAAATTTTGATTTC
>JBQTIM010000077.1:0-6742 GCA_052388135.1 Elusimicrobiota bacterium | reverse complement strand
GGCTCCTTCAATTCGACCCCGATGGAAACCTTGAGCCGGGTTTGGCCGTTTCTTGGAAGCAAATCAATCCCCTGACCATGCGGTTCTTGTTGAGGCCCGGAGTGCGGTTTCATAACGGCGAAGAGTTCAACGCGGAAGCCGTCCGTTACACTCTGGAGCGTCACTTGGACCCTGAGACGCAATTCCCGGGCTACGGATTTCTTGCCACCATCAAAAGCGTCAAGGTTATTGATCCGTTGACCGTCGACTTGGAAACGCATGTGCCTGACAGTCTTTTGCTGCGACGGCTGGCGGGTTTCGTGTTCATGTTGCCGCCCCAGGCCAATGAAAATGCACAATTTGAAACTCAACCGGTGGGCACCGGCCCCTATATCTTCAAGAATTGGGCCAAGGGGGACCATATTTTGCTGGAGCGCAATCCCGGTTATTGGAATTTTCGGGCGAGCTCCCCGGAGGCCGTCGAATTTCGGTTCATCCCGGCGGCAAAACAGGTCGAGCTCCTGCTCGCGGGGCAATTGGATATGGTCACGGAGTTGCCCGGCACTTTCACGCTGGCCGTCGCGTCGAATCCGCGCACGAAAATTATCAAAAAAAAATCTTTCTACACGGTGGCGGGTAACTTCAACACGGGCCGAGGAGCTTTAAAGGACGTTCGGGTGCGGAGAGCCATCAATCACGCGGTCAATAAGCAAGACCTTATACGTTACGATGTGCTCGGCAACGGAATACCCATAGCGAGCCTGTCCATGCCTGGGGAAATCGGGCACAACCCTCATTTAAAGGCCTATGAGTACGATCCCGACAAGGCGCGCGTCCTTTTGAAGGAAGCGGGCGTTGGTTTCCCTCTCAAACTTAGGACATTTACAAAAGTTCAAGGGGCGCGCGTGGCGGGCGTGTTAAAGGAAAATTTGAAAAAAGTCGGCATTCAGTTGGATATTTACAAGGTCACGACGGATGCCGAGAATATAAAGCATATGGCCTCCAAAAACATGGACCTGGGAATTTCCGGTTTTCCCGACATCATGGGGCACATTTTTTTCCCCCAAAGCATCCTTTTCTATTCCAAATCGCCCTTTTCTCTTCACAGCGATCCGCAATATGACAAGCGGTTGGAAGACATGGTGGCGGAGCTGGACCCGGCGAAACACGAAAAGCTGGCCCAAGAACTTGACGCGTATGTTCACGACCAAGCGTTGGCTATTTTCACTTATCAACAGATTCGGACATATGGAGTTGCCACAAGCCTGAATTTTACCCCCGCTGTCACGAGCAGGCTATACTGCAACCGGATCAAAGTTGAAAAACCCTGAGCCCGCCGGCCAAACAGGAGCTGCGGGCGTGTGTTCGTTTTTGGCGAAAACAGTCGAAATGCTTGAGGAGGGGACACCATGAATCGAGGACGATCTGTGCGGGGATGGCTTATTTCCGGCTTGATTTTGGCGGCATTCGCGTGCCCCTCCCATGCGTTCAACCAGCCGCCCGTTAATTTAAGCGCCACGACGTTTCTGGACGGGGGGGCGCCCCCGGGGATTTATTATCTTAACTATGTCCTTTTCGTGGAGGGGCGCAAGGCCAAGGACAGCGAGGGCAACGTTATTCCAGGAGGGGCCGAGGCGAACGTTCTGGTCCAACTGAATCAGCTCTATTTGCTGTCGCCTTATAAGCTCCTGGGCGGGAACGTGGGATTGGATATCGTCGTTCCCGTGGTGGCGCCGACGGTCAAAGGGGGCATCGGGCCCGTTCCGCTCACGGCCAACACGGCGGGGATGGGCGATTGGGTTATCGCTCCGGCGTTGCAGTGGGACGGGAAGTCGCTGTTCGGCGGCCCGCTTTTTCAAAGGGTCGAGTTCCTTGTGACGTTGCCGACGGGCAAGTACGACAAGAATAAATTGGTCAACCCCGGCTCCAACCTGTTGACTCTCGAGCCTTACTATTCCTTCGTCTGGCTGTTTCATCCGAAGTGGGAAACCAGTTGGAGGCTGTTTTATGCCTTCCACGGCGAGAACGACGACACCAAAACAAGGCCGGGCCGGCTGTTTCATGCCAATTGGGCCGTTTCGCGGCAGGTCTCGCCCCGGCTTCGCCTGGGCGCCGCAGGCTACGGGCTCCAACAGACGACGGAGGACGAGGTCAACGGTGTGGATGCCATGAATTCCAAAGAAAGGGCTTTCGCCGCTGGGCCGGGCCTTTTCTACACGAGCCAGGGTCTTATGCTGGCCTTGTCCCACCCCGTCGAGTTCGGCGTCCGGAACCGGTTCCAGGGCCGCCGGACGACCCTCCAGTTCATCCATCGGTTTTGAACGCCGGGCGCGCGCCCGCTGCGCTGGATTTTCCGAGAATGAGGCCATCAACTTGGGGGATGAACATTTTATCTTCTTTCGCATCTTATGCGTAGCTTAAAACTACCGGCAAATCTCCGCCTTCCCTTTCGGCAATGGCTGGGTTCTTGGCGGGAAGCTACGCTCCACCGGGATATCGTCATGGGTGTTCTTCCCGTGATCCTGGTTTTTGTGGTGTTGCTGGGGGCTTCCAGTTTTTTCCTGGTGCGGCGGCAGATCCTGATCGGCGTTCAGAAGGAAGTGGATTCTCTGGCGGAAAACGCCGCTCTTGGCCTGGGATCGTTCTTTCAGCAGCGCCTCAACGATTTGGAATCCGTTTCCGAGACGCCCCTCTTGCTCGACTACCAGAAAAATTTGGAGTTCGGCTTGCGCGAAGAGGCCGAAAGTTATCGTCGGGAGATTGCCAGGTATTTCGACAGTTTCGCGGCGCGCGCCGAAGTTTATTACCAAATTTCCTTCGTTGACGCGGCGGGGCGCTTGGTGTGTGCCACCCGCTCGGGCGACGGGCAGTCTCCTCGCAGCCCGCCCGTGTCGAAAGAGTTGATCTCAACCCTCCGGCAAGGCAAGACCGACAGCAGCTTTATCCCGGGACCGGCGTTTTCGCTGGCCCGCTACGCCAAGCCCGTCTTTGACGACAGGGGCCTTTTGCGCGGAGCCGTGGTGCTGGATTGCGACATGCGCCACGTGGAAGCTTTCCTCCGTCGGCTCCAAGTGGGAGAGCAAGGCAGCGCATACATCGAAGGCCCCGTGGGGCACGTCCTAGGCCAAAAGCCCGATTTTAAGAATCCTTTGTCGGGCCGTTTCGACATCGGTGGAACTCCCTGGCAGGTGGTGGTGGTGACGCAGGCCGAGGAGTTCCTGTCCCCTTTAAAACAGATAAGAATTTTGACGCTTATTTTTTCCTTTCTGGCTTGTATCGTGGTCATGGGGCTCATCGCTTGGAAGGTGTCGGTTTCGGTTAAGCCCATACAGGATATGGTGAGGGGGACGGAGAAATTCGCGGCGGGTGAACTGTCTTATCGCATCGATGCGCCTCAAACGCAGGAGCTCCAAGTTTTAGCCGCTTCCTTCAATCGCATGGCGGAGAGCTTGGGCGAGCGGGAACGTGAATTGGAACGACGGATTCGCCAATTGATGGCCTTGCGGGACATGGAGGGCGCCGTCACGCAAAGGCTCAGCGAGGAAGCCATTTTGCGGACCTGTCTCGAGGCGGCGGCCCAAGGGTGCGGTTTCGACCGCACGGCCCTTTACTGGGTGGACCAGAAAAAGGGCGAAATTTCAGGGCGGCACGTGTATGGGGCCGAGGCCATGGGTCTGGCCGAGAGCGCTTTCCGTCAGCGCCGGGTGCCGTTGTCGGGCGACGATATCCTCAGCCAAGTTGTGACCACCAGGAAGGCGGCTCTGGTCAGATCTCCCGGAGACGACAGCCGCGTCAACCTGGACTTCGTGAAAGAATCGAAGACGCGGGAGTTCGTCATGGCGCCCATATGCGGCAAAGAGAGGGTGTTCGGGGTCATCACCGCCGACAACTTTTACGGCGGAAGGCCTTTGCAGGAGTCGGACCGGGACGCGCTGACGCTGTTCGCCAACGCCATGGGGCTGGCGCTGGAAAACTTGAAGTTGTTCCAGGATTTGGCGCAGTCCGAGGCCCGCTACAGAACGGTCCTGGAGAACTCGCCCGAAGCGGTTTTGGGTATTTCGCGGGAATTTTGGATCACCACCTGGAACCGCGGCGCCGAAAGCGTCTTCGGCTACAGCGCCGAGGAGATGCTGGGCAAGCCGCTTACGGCGCTTTTCGGCCGGAGCTCCGACAAGGATTTCAAAGCTTTGCTGGCGGAGGTGATCGAAAAGGGCTCGGTGCGCGACCACGCCATGCCCGGCATGACCAAGGCCGGCCGGCGGCTGGACCTGAGCCTGTCCTGGGGCGGCGCCCATCAGGATTTTTGGATGAACCAGGAATGGGCCGTGGTGATCCGCGACGTGACGGAGGCCAAGAAAATCCAGCGGCAGCTCATCAGCTCGGAAAAGCTCTCCGCCGTGGGCCAGCTGATCTCGGGCATCGCCCACGAGCTGAACAACCCGCTCACCGCCGTGGTGGGTTACGCCGATATTTTGAACGAGGAAAGCGCCGAGGGAAGCGTGAAGGCCGAGGAGCTGAGGAACGACCTTCGCATCATCAACGAGAACGCCATCCGCTGCCGGAAGATCATAGACAACCTTCTTCTTTTCGTGCGGCAGGGCGAGGTGGAGAAGCGCCCCGTGCGGCTGGACGAGGTGGTGAAGGCCTCCCTGGATCTTTTGGATTACAAAATGCGGAAGGCCGGCGTGACTCTCGGGGAAGTGGACGTGCCGGAGAATCTTCCCCGCGTGAAGGCCAACTTCCAGCAGGTCCAGCAGGTCTTCGTGAACTTGGTCAACAACGCCTGCGACGCTATGTCCTCCTGGAACGGCGTCCGGCGCGTGAGCGTGCGGGCGGAGCTGCTGGACGGGCGGGTGAGGCTGGAGGTCCGGGACACGGGACCCGGCGTTCCGGCGGACATTCAGGGGCGCTTGTTCGAGCCGTTCTTCACCACCAAGAGCGCCGGCCGCGGCACGGGACTGGGATTGTCGGTGTGCCGGCAGATTTTGGAGGACCACGGCGGCCAGCTGGGCCTGCTCAGCCGGGAGGGGGAAGGCTCCACGTTTTGGTTCGATCTGCCGCCGACGTCGGAGCGGCAGGCGCCGGACGAGGTCCAGGAGCCGTCGGTGCCGGCCGTGGCGGGGAAATCCATTTTGATTTTGGACGACGAGCCGGACGTGCGGTCGTTTCTGGCCAAGGTGTTCGAGCGGGAGAAGGACAAACCCGAGGAGGCGGCCGGCATCAAGGACGCGGTGCTCAAAGCCTCGCAGAAGCCCTTCGACCTGGTGGTGGCCGACATCCAGTTGGGCGAGGAGACGGGCATTGATTTCTACAACGATTGGCCCCGCTGGTGCAAGCATCCCCGGCCCGCGTTCCTCTTCCTCACGGGCGACGTCCTCAACCCGGCCCTCATGAAGGATATGGAGCAGCGGGGCCTTTCCGTCATGCACAAACCGCTGGACATGGATTTCTTCCTGCGGGTGGCGCGGACCCTGCTGGCCAAAAGCAGAGCCTCGGCGTAGCCCTTCCCCCTTTGATATACTAAACCCGTCCGGTTCGCGCCGGATCAACGGCTTTCCGCTCGTCGGCGGGCCGTGAGGGCGCGGGCCCTTTACCATCGAGGAGGATTTTATGTTCGGCATGGGCTGGCAGGAGCTGGCGTTGATCCTGGTGGTGGCGCTTTTGCTGTTCGGCGCCAAGCGTCTTCCGGAAATCGGCCGCAGCTTCGGCCGCGCCATCACGTCGTTCAAGGAAGGCATGAAGGACGGCGGCGAGAACGGGAAACCCAAGGACCCGGACCCCGGCCAGAACGCCTAGCCCCGCCGCGCCTTCCGCATGGCCCCTCCTCCCGGCGAGGATTCCTCCTCCGCTCCCTTCGACGAGCCGCGCCCTTTCACGGACCACCTGGAAGAGCTGCGCCGCCGCCTTTTCTGGTGCTTGGGGGCCGTCCTTCTCTCCTCCATCGTCTGCTGGTTCTTCACCGACGCCTTTATCCGGGCGCTCTCCAAGCCGGCCGGCTCGCTGGTTTTTTTAAGGCCGGCCGAGGCCTTCGTCACGCGCCTCAAGATGGCCGGCGCCCTGGGCTTTTTCTTTTCCCTGCCTGTTTGGATTTACCACTTCTGGAGCTTCGTCGGCGTGGCGCTGACGGTGAGCGAGAGGCGGGTGGTTCTGGGCGCCCTGCCGTTTTCCTACCTGCTGTTCGCCGCCGGGGCTGCGCTGGCCTGGTTCGCGGCCGTTCCCGCGGGGATGGCCTTCCTTTTGACGTTCGGCTCCGCCCAGCTGCGGCCGCTGATGGACCTGGAGGCCACATTCCAATTCGCTTTCTGGACGACCTTGGGTTTGGGCTTGTTGTTCCAGATTCCCGTGGTCGTCGCCGCGTTGGCGCGATGGGGGTTCGTGACGGCCGGCGGGCTGAGGCGCTACAGGCGCCACGCGGCCTTGGGCATCCTGGCCGCGGCGGCGCTCCTGACGCCGGGTCCGGACGTCGTGACCCAGCTTATTCTAGCGGTGCCGGCTTACGTGCTTTTCGAGGTCTCCATCCTGCTGGCGCGCTGGCTTGCCCCGCGGCCCTGAGACAAAAACAAGCCGGCCGAACCCTGGAGGGTCCGGCCGGCTCGATGAAATCTTTCGGCGGCCGCTTCGTCGCGGACGCCGGCGAAGCGGAAGCTATTTCGGCGTGATCTTGATGGCCACCACGGGGCACACGCTCTCGCAGGCCATGCAGAAGATGCAGGCCGATTCGCGCGTGGGATCGGCTTTCTTGGCCGAAGCCGCGTGTCCGGGC
>JBQTIM010000076.1:0-6106 GCA_052388135.1 Elusimicrobiota bacterium | reverse complement strand
AATCCACGGCCGTGACCATGTTCAAAAAATCGAACCCCAAATCCTTCTTCAAAATTTCCGCCGCCTCCCGCACGCGGGCCGCCGGAACCTTCACCTGCAATTCCTCGTTGCGGACCCACTTGGGGTCCGGCGCCGGGGGCTCCGCCGCCTCGGGGAACCGCTTCTGGATTTTCGCGAGGAGGGCGGCGTTATCCATTTTTTTGACGGGCGTGAACGGTGAAAAGTGAATGGTGAATCGGAAAAGCCGCGTCAACGGCTCGGGCTTGTGCCTTGGGTTTCGCCGTCACCGATTCACTATTCACGATTGGCCTTTCCCGCTGTTATTCGGTTGCCGGCCGTGAACATGGAATCGATTTTCCTCTGCAAGGCCAGGATGCCGTTGTGCAGGGCCTCGGGCCGCGGCGGGCAGCCGGGGATGTAGACGTCCACCGGGATCACCCGGTCCACGCCCTTGGCCACCGAGTAGGAATCGAAGTAGGGGCCGCCCACGTTGGCGCAGGCGCCCATGGAAATCACGAACCGCGGCTCGGGCATCTGGAGGTAAAGCCGCTCGATGGCCGGGGCCATTTTCTTGGTGACGGTGCCGGCGATGATCATGAGGTCCGACTGGCGCGGCGTCGGGCGCGGGATGACGCCGAAGCGGTTCACGTCGAACCGCGTGGCGTAGGCCGCCATCATCTCGATGGCGCAGCAGGCCAGGCCGAAGGTCAGCGGCCAAATGCTGGACTTGCGGGCCCAGTCGATGAAAAAGTCCACCGTGGTGAGCACGAGCTCCCCGCCCGGCAGCTTGTGGCAGACGCCCGGAAGCTTCTCTAGAACGATGCCCATGACAGCCTCCAGGGCGGATTGGCGCTTGCGGAATGCGGAGCAAATGCCGGCGAACGCCTTTTTTTATTCCGCAATCCGCAATCCGCAGTCCGCATTGAAAAAATCATTCCCATTTTAAAGCGCCCTTCTTCCACGCGTACACCAGCCCGAACAGCAGGACGCCGACGAAAATCAAAACCTCCACGAAACCCGAGATGCCCAAGCTCCGCATCTGGACGGCCCAGGGGAAAATGAAAAGGGCCTCCACGTCAAAAACCACGAACAGCAGCGCGAACACGTAAAAGCGGATGTTGGGCGACACCCAGGCCGAGCCAACGCTTTCCATGCCGCACTCATAGGCGCTGATGTCTTTGGGGCCGCGGCCCCGCGTCCGCACCAGGGAGGCCACGCCCAAAAGCATGGAGAAAAACGCGAACCCGACGACGGCGAAAAGAAAAACTTGGAAATATTGGCTCAGCATGGGAAACGCGCAGGACGAGGGACGCCCGACATCAAGGGCGTCGAAAAGGCCGCCGGTCTTTTTTCATCCTTCATAATTCATCCTTCATCCTTTTTTTCAGCCGCGAACAGGCTCACAACGCCGCCCCAAAGCGGCCGGACTTGAAATCGGCCGAATCCCGCGGATTCAAAGGCTTCCCGCAGGCGGGCCTCCGGCCAAAGCTCGTCGATGGAACTTTTCAGGTAATCGCCCGGCCACCGCGGCCCGAAGACCGCCCTCCCCACCGCGGGGAGCGCCGTGCGCAGGTAGACGCCGTGCCCCCACCGAAGGGGAGCGAAGCGGGGGCGGGTCAAATCCAAAAAGATCAGTCGGCCCGTGGGCCGCAAAACCCGGCAAATCTCCGCCAGGGACGTCTCCAAAATTTGCGCCTTTTGCAGGTTCCGCAGGACGAAGGCGGACACCGCCGCGTCGAACGATCCGGCCGAGAAAGGCAGGTTCTCCGCCGAGGCCTGAACCCAGCCCGCCCCGGGCGCCGCCGGCCGCGCCGCGGCCAGCATCTCAAAACTGATGTCCAAACCCGTCCAGCCCGCGCGCCCGGCCCGGCGCGGAAGGTCTCCGGTGCCGGTTCCCAGGTCCAGCACCCGCGCCGCCGGAGCCGTTTCCCGGATCAGCGCCCGCCGCCAAACCCCGTCCAGCCCCAGGCTGGACCAGCGGTTGAACCGCTCATAATCCGGCGCCAGCGCCGAGAACATGCGCCGGATGTCTTCGGGGCGGGGCACTTCCTTAAAAAGCGTGAATGGTGAATCGTGAACAGTGAATGGGTAAAGTCAATTGACTTGCCTTTGCCGATTCACCTTTCACTATTCACGCTGTAAGGGTTCTTAAAGGTCTTCCGCCCCCAGGGTCTTGCGCTTGCCGTCGGCCTTGATTTTCCCCAAAGACTCCGCGATGATGCCTTCCACCTTCTTGGAAAGAGCGTCCACGTAATCCCCGCCCGTCCGGAACCCCTGCTCCTTGACCATCTTCTTGATCTTGCTCACCACCACCAGCGATTCGGCCATGTCGCACCGTCCTTCCTCTATATGTTGCGGAGTCGGCAGCAGAAGCCGTGGAACAAAATTGTCAGCGCGTTCCGTTGCGCGCGCACAGAAAAGACAGCTTTTCCAGCTCGATGGCCATGTCCACGTTGTGGACGGTGACCGACTTGGGCACGCTCAGCCGCAAAGGGGCGAAATTCAGGATGGAGCGTATCCCGGCCCGCACGATGGCTCCCGCCGCCGCCTCGGCCGCTGAAGGCGGCACCGTGAGGATGGCCATCTGAATATCCTCCCGCCGGGCGACCTCGCCCAGCGTTTCCAAGGGGAACACCGGCACGCCTTCCACACTTCCGCCGGTCTTGGCCGGGTCCACGTCGAAAGCCGCCGCGAGGCGGAAGCCCTGCCGCCGGAAACCTTTATAGCCCAGCAAAGCCGCGCCCAGGTGACCCACGCCCACCAGCCCCACGTTCCACTCCCGGTCCATGCCGAGGATTTTCAGCAGGGCCTTGCGCAGATCCTCCACCGGGTAGCCGCGGCCCGGCGTGCCGAACTGTCCGAAATAGGTCAGGTCCTTGCGGATCTGGGCGGCGGAATACCCCGTGAGACCCGAGATCTCCTCGGAGGAAATCACGTCCTCGTCCCGGGATTCCAGCAGCGCCCGGTAATACCGGGACAACCGCGGCACGGCCAGTTCTGGAATTCTGCGCTCGGGCTTGTCTGCCATGTTTTAAGGATCGGACCACCGGCGAGGACCCGGCTTGTGAAAACCGTCACGAACACGGATAAAAAAAATCGACTTCCCGCTGATTTAATCAATTTGAACCCCGGTTGTCAAGAACGCCTTTTTTCCTTGACATCGGGAAGCGGATGGATTAAAATAACGCCCATGGAAAACGCCTCTTACGCCATCGTCCGCACCGGCGGCAAACAGTACCGCGTGTCGGCCGGGGACCGCATCCGGGTGGAGAAGCTTCCGCAAAACCCGGGCGAGGAAGTCCGCCTGTCCGAGGTCCTGCTGGTGAAGGACGGCGACGCCTTGCGGGCGGGCCGTCCCACGGTGGAAGGCGCCGCGGTGACGGGCGAAGTGGTCCGCCAGTTCCGCGACAAGAAAGTTTTGGTGTTCAAAAAGCGCTCCAAGAAGGGCTACAAAAAATTGCAGGGCCACCGGCAGGACTTGACGGAAGTTCTCATCAAGTCCATCGCCTAGCGCCCTCCTCAAGGTTTAAACCATGGCGCATACAAAATCGCAAGGTTCCTCCTCCAACGGCCGCGACTCCAACGGCCAACGCCTGGGCGTGAAGGCCTACGGCGGCGAGCGCGTCACGGCCGGCGCCGTGATCGTGCGCCAGCGCGGCACCCATTTCGCTCCCGGCCTCAACGTGGGCCTGGGCTCAGACGACACCCTCTTCGCCAAGATGGACGGCGTCGTGCGCTTCGAGTGGCGCCGGGGAACCCCGGGCCGCCGGGGCGGCCGGCGGCGCGTGAGCGTTTACCCCGCCTCCGAAGTTCCTTCCGTCGCCGCCTAACCTTCCCGCCCGGCGGTTGGGAAGGCCGAAGTTCAAGCCCACGGTTCAAACGAAGTTCCAAGATCGGAATCCCCATTGATCCTGCCCTGTGCTTTTTGCTTTGCGCCTGAATCGCGGGCGCCGCGTTTCCCGGCCTCCTTCCGGACGTCCCTCTCCCCATGTTCATAGATAAAGCCCGCCTCACGGCCGCCGCCGGAAAAGGCGGAGACGGCTGCCTGTCCTTCCGGCGGGAGAAGTACGTGGAAATGGGCGGCCCCGACGGCGGCAACGGCGGGCGCGGCGCGGACGTGTGGCTGGAGGCGGACAAGCGGCTCACCACCCTGCAGGACCTGGCGTGGCAGCCGCGCGTGAAAGCGCCCGACGGCGGCCACGGCCTCGGCGCCAACAAGACCGGCCGCTCCGGCGAGGACGTGGTGCTGCGCGTGCCGCCGGGCACCCTGGTGTTCCGCGACGGCCGCCTGCTGGCGGATTTGAAAGTTCCCGGCGACCGCGTTCTCGCCGCCAAGGGCGGGCGCGGCGGAAGGGGCAACGCCTCCTTCAAGACCAGCGCCAACACGGCGCCCCGCATCGCCGAAAAAGGCGAGCCGGGCGAGTCGGGCGTGATCGACCTGGAGCTGAAGCTCCTGGCGGACGCGGGGCTGGTGGGTTTTCCCAACGCCGGCAAGTCCACCCTTTTGTCGCGCCTCACCAAAGCGCATCCCAAGATCGCGGATTATCCGTTCACCACGCTGACCCCCAACCTCGGGGTGGCCAGCCTCGGAAACCGGTCTTTCGTCTTGGCGGACATCCCCGGCCTCATCGAGGGCGCCCACGCGGGGCGGGGCCTGGGCGACGAGTTCCTGCGCCACGTGGAGCGGACCCGCGTTTTGGTGCACGTGGTGGACGTCACCGGCCAGGGCGGCCGGACGGCGTACGAGGTGTACCGGGCGCTCAACAAGGAGCTGGAGGCTTATTCCCCCGCCTTGGCCGAGAGGCCTCAAATCGTGGCCGCCAACAAGATGGACTTGACGGACGCGGACAAACTGCTGGCGGCCTTCCAGCGCCGTTTGAAAAAAGTCAAAATTTACCCGATCTCCGGAGTCACGGGAAAGGGGCTGGCGCCGCTGTTGTCGGCGGTGGCCAAGGCGTTGGACGCGGCGCCCGAGCCGGCGCCTTTCGCGCCCGAGTGTGCGGACTATTTTCTTCCGCCGGATTTCACGGTGGAGAGAGAAGGCGGCGTGTTCCACGTGCGCGGAAAAAAGGTGGAAACTCTGGCGGCCATGACGCATTTCAGTCAGGACGAGGCCCTGGCGCGCTTTCAGAAAATTTTGCGGAAGATGGGCGTGGAGAAAGCCCTGGACCGCGCCGGTGCCGCCGCGGGAGACCAGGTGGCCGTGGGGGATTTTCAGTTCACCTACAGGCCGGAGTGAAAAATGATGAAGGATGAATTATGAATGATGAAAAAAATGCGATGGTTTTCATCATTCATCCTTCATAATTCATAATTTCATGAGCTCCAAGCTCGTCATAAAAATCGGCACGGCGGTTTTGTCCCGCCCCGAGGGGGGGCTGAACCGGGAACGCGTGAACCTTCTGGCCGAGGAGGTGGCCGCCGTTCAGAAGAAGGGGCGGCGGACGGTGCTGGTGTCGTCCGGCGCCATCGGCGCGGGCATGGACCGTTTCGGCTGGAAAAAACGTCCCACCGTCCTGCGGGACAAGCAGGCGGCGGCGGCCGTGGGGCAAGTGGTCCTCATGGAGGCTTACGAAAAAGCCTTTTCGGCCGTGGGGCTGACGGTGGCGCAGATGCTCCTGACCGCGTCGGACCTGGAGGACCGCGGCCGCTACCTGAACGCGCGCAACACCCTGCAGGCCCTCCTGGAGCGCGGCGTGGTGCCCGTCATCAACGAGAACGACACGGTGGCCACCGAAGAAATTCAGTTCGGCGACAACGATTCCCTGGCGGCCCAGGTGGCCGTGAAAATAGGCGCCGAAAAATTGTTTTTGCTGACGGACGTGGAGGGGCTGCTGCGGAACCTGGGCCCCGGCGCGGAGCTTTTGCCGGAGGTGTTCCGGATCACGCCCGAGGTGGAGGCCTTGGTCCGAGCCGAGCGCGGCTCCCACAAGAGCGCCGGCGGCATGGCGTCCAAACTGCGGGCGGCGCGCACGGCCATGGCGGCGGGCGTGGAGGTGTGGATCGCGTCGGGCCGGCGGCCGGGCGCGGTGTCGGACAGTGTGGAGGGCCGGGGCGCCGGCACCCGCTTCGCGCCCGCCCGCGGCGGGCTGGACGCGCGCCGCCG
>JBQTIM010000075.1:0-5074 GCA_052388135.1 Elusimicrobiota bacterium | reverse complement strand
CCCGCCGATCGTTGGATCGGCGGGGGTCTCTTGCGGACCTATTAAGCGGGAATCACGTTGGCCGCCGCAGGGCCCTTGGCCCCGGAGACCACCTCGAATTGCACCGCCTGCCCGTCTTCCAAGGACTTGTAGCCGTCGCCCTTGATAGCCGAGAAGTGCACGAACACATCCGCGCCCTCGTCGGGCGTGATGAATCCGTAGCCTTTGGCGGCGTTGAACCATTTCACTTTTCCGTTCATCTTGAAACTCACCTTCCCCTGTAAGAAATTTTGAGCGATACACCTTCAACAAAAAACCGCGGCGTTGCTTCGCGCCGCGGCTCGGACATCCTTTGCCAGGTTACCAGCGTCGAAACTGTTCGATCAACCTTACCCCATCATTCTGGCATATTTCCTCCTCGGAAACAACCGCCCGAAAGATGGTACAATGGACCCATGAAGCGCCCGATTCCCCTGGCCGCGATCCTGGCCGCCGCCCTCATCGTCCCCGCCCGCGGGGGCGCCGCCGGCTCGCGGCCGGAAAAACCGGAGGCGAAAACGTTCATGGTTCAGAAAAACGAAGACGAGTGGAAGAAGCAGCTCACGCCCGAGCAGTACCACGTTTTGCGCGAAAAGGGCACGGAACGCCCCTTCACGGGCGCGTATTGGAACGCCCACGAGGCGGGCATGTACCTCTGCGCCGCCTGCGGCCAGGAGCTTTTCAGCTCCGAAACCAAGTTCGATTCCGGCACCGGCTGGCCCAGCTTCTGGCAGCCCGCGGACAAAGCCCGCGTGCTGGAGGAATCCGACACCACTTTCGGCATGAAGCGCACCGAAGTCATGTGCTCCCGCTGCGGCTCCCACCTGGGCCACGTCTTCGACGACGGCCCCAACCCCACCGGCCAACGCTACTGCATCAACTCCGCCTCGCTGAAGCTGGAGAAAAAGAAGCCTTGACTTAGAGTACGTTTTAGCGTACGCTTTAGGCAGGGAGGAGCCAATGACCACCTTAACCGCCAGCGCCGCCAGAGCGAGGCTGTACAAGCTGCTTGACGAAACCGCCGCCTCCCACGAACCCATACAGATCACCGGCAAAAGGTGCAGAGCCGTGCTTATTGCCGACGATGATTGGCGCGCCATACAGGAGACCCTCCACCTGTTGTCCATCCCGGGGATGCGGGACTCCATCCGAAAAGGACTCAAGACCCCTGTCGGCAAATTGTCCAAAAAGCTTGTTTGGTGACTTGGCGGCTGGTCTTTACGAAACAAGCGCAAAAGGATGCGAAAAAATTATCGGCCGCCGGATTGCGCGCCAAAGCCGAAGGCTTGCTGGATATTCTGGAGAAAAACCCGTTTCAAAATCCGCCCCCCTTTGAAAAGCTTGTCGGCGACTTGTCCGGAGCCTGTTCCCGCCGCATCAGCATTCAACACCGCCTCGTCTATCAAGTCCTAAAAGATATCAAGACAGTCAAAGTCATTCGGCTTTGGACGCATTACGAGTGACCGGGCTTCTCTTCGGGCATTCACTCCACGTCATTGGAATGAGAGAAAAAACCATTACCTGCCCCAAAAAGGCGTCGGCACAGCGCTTTCCTGCCAACAGCGCGATTTGGCTTCACCCTGCAGTCCGACTGACGCCCGCAAACACACGGCCTGCCTAAATTGATGGTGAGCGATTCTCGGGGCCCCCTGCGGCGGTTTGAGCGCGCCGTTTTCGCGGGGAGGGAGGCCCGACCCGATGGCCCCGATGGGCCGTTGAGGGGCCTGAGTGGAGGGCCGCCGCGAAAACGGCGCGCGGAAGCCGCCGGGGGTGTCTTCTCTTTTGCCTCCTTTTCTCTTGGACAAGCAAGAGAAAAGGAGGCCGGCCGCCGGGCCGGGACCCGGCGACTTGCCTAACCCGGATTCCCCAGTTGGGCGCGAGGACCGAGACGGAAAAGACGGGGGTTTTTTACGAAACAAAAAAGTGAGAGCGTAGCCCGGACTACGGTCGAATTTTTTTGTGAAGGAAAAAGCCCCGGATTTTACGTCGAATCCCGCGATCCGACTGGGGAATTCGGGTAAATCGAGAGCGCCCAACGAATCGGGCAACGACAAACCCTGGATACCGGCTTGCGCCGGTATGACGAAATAAATAATCCCGCTTTCCTTTGATCCTCCCGTCGGCAAAATAGTAAACTCTCCTTCATGTCCTACCTGGTGCTCGCGCGCAAATACCGTCCACGAACTTTCGAGGAATTGATCGGGCAGGAGCACGTCACGGTCACCCTGGCCAACGCTCTGGCGGCGGGGCGGCCGGCCCACGCTTATATTTTCTCCGGGCCGCGCGGGTGCGGCAAGACCACCACGGCGCGCATTTTGGCCAAGGCGCTGAACTGCGCCCAGGGGCCCACGGCCAAACCCTGCGGCGAGTGCCCCCCCTGCCGGGACGCGGCGTCCGGCGCGTCTTCCGGCGACGTGCTGGAAATAGACGGCGCCTCCAACCGCGGCATAGACCAGATCCGCGAGCTGCGCGAGACCGTGAAGTACGCGCCTTCCCAGTCCCGCCACCGCATCATCATCATCGACGAGGCCCACCAGATCACCGACGCGGGCTTCAACGCCCTGCTGAAAACGCTGGAGGAGCCGCCGCCCCACGCGGTGTTCATGATGGCCACGACGGAGATGCAGAAGATTCCGGGCACCATCCTGTCGCGCTGCCAACGGTTTCAACTGCGGCCCATCCGCCCGGCGGCGATCCGCGAGAAGCTGGAGGACATCGTCAAGAAAGAGGGGCTGAAGGCGGACCCGGAAGCCCTGGCGGAGGCGGCGCGGGCGGCCCACGGTTCTTTGCGTGACGCGCTGTCTTTGCTGGACCAGCTCATCGCCTATTCCCCCGGCGACATTTCCGGGGAGAACGTGCGGGCGCTTCTGGGCGTTTTGCCGCGCCGGGCCCTGGAGGAATTCGCCGCAGCGCTGAAAGAGGGCGAACCGGCCGCGGTGATAAAGGCCGTGCAGAAGGCGTCGGAGGACGGGCACGACCTTTTCCAGCTGGCCCAGGACTTGAAAGACTTTTGGCACCGCGCCCTGCTGTGGAAGAGCGGCGTGCAGGACGACCGACAGCCCGACGCCGACGCCCTGAAGAAAGCGGCGGAAGCCCACGGCTTCGCCGAGTTGGAGCGGAACCTGCGCCTCATCAGCCGCGGCTTGACGGACATGCGGCGGAGCGAGTCGTCCCGCGTCACCTTCGAGCTGACCTGCCTGGAATTGGCGCAGAAGCCGGTGGATGTGGACGCCCTGCTGGAGCGCCTGGAGAGGCTGGAGAAAAATTTGGGTGGCGGGAGCGCAACGCCCGCGGCGGCGACGCGCGGCGAACCCGCGCCGGCGCGGCCTTCGGCGCGGGAAAGCGCGGCTCCGTCGGGAGCGCGCGCGGAAGCGCCCCCGGCCCAATCGTCCGCCCCGGCGGCGCCGGAGTCGTCTCCGGCCTCCGAGCCCGGCGATGTGAGCGCGGCCTGGACCCGCCTGCTTCAGGAGGTCATGAAGAGGAAGCCCTCCTTGGGCTCCTTCTTGGCGGCCGCCCGCTGGGAGACGAAGGACGGCGCCCTGCGCATCGTGAGCCGGGAGGATTTCGCGAGCAAGCAGATCACGGCGAACCTGGCCCTGATCACGGATATCTTGAGGGAGCGGCCCGGCGTGGAGGGCCTTTTCGTGCGGAGCGTGTTCGAGCCCGGCCCGGCCGCGCCGCCGCCCGAGGAGCCGTTGCCGCCGGAGCCGCCGGCCGAGGCCTCCTCCGAGGAGGAAGGGCCCGTCCCGGCGCCTGAGGAATCCGAAAAAGAGATCGAACGTCCGCGCGAGATCGAGGCGTCCCTGCAAAAAGTGATGAAGCGCTTCCCGGGGAAGCTGAAGAAGATAGACACTCCGGCGCGCTGACCGCGCCGCAAGCCCATGGCGATTCCCATGACACCTTTCCACGCGGCGAAACCACGAAACCGGCGGCGCCGGTCCGCCGGCGGCCGCGCCGTTCCCCTCCCTTTCCCATGAATTCCTGGACGAACCTCGTCGGGTCCCTGACGCGCCTGCCGGGCATCGGGCCCAAGATGGCGGAGCGGCTGGCCCTTTACCTTCTGCGCCATCCGGCCGAGGCCCAGAATTTTCTGGAAACGCTGGGCCGCGCCCGGGAAAGGCTGAAGCGCTGCCCTTCCTGCGGGGATTTCGTGGAGGCCGAGGAGGAAGCGAGCGACTGCGGCCGGTGCACGGACCCGGCGCGGGAAGCGGGCCTCTTGTGCGTGGTGGAAGAGGTGGGAGACTTGCAGGCCATCGAGCGGAGCCGCGCCTTCCGCGGGCGCTACCACGTGCTGGGCGGCGTGCTGTCGGCGCTGGACGGCGTGGGGCCGGAGGAACTGCGCATCGACGGCCTGCTGGGCCGCGTGCGCGACAAGGGCGTGACCGAGGTGGTGCTCGCCACCAACCCCACGGCCGAGGGCGAAACCACCGCCGCCTACCTGGCCGACCTTTTGAAACCCCTGGGCGTGTCCGTGACGCGCCTGGCCTACGGTTTGCCGTCGGGCAGCGCCATCCAGTACGCCGACGAGTTCACCCTGGCTCAGGCGCTGGCCGGGCGGCGCGCCATCGCCTGAAGGCCCCGCGGGCCGTCCGCGCGGTTACGCCGCGGCGCGCGTTCGATCGACGGTGAAGGAAGCGGCCGGGCGTAGGGATTCCAACACTTCTCTACTTTTGTCATCGCGAGAAACGCTGTTTGTGACGAAGCAATCCCATGAGCCCGGAGTCCCCGGTTTGGCGTGAGAGCCGAGACGGAAAAGATGGGATTTTTAAGAAACTAAAAGGGGAGAGCGTAGCCCGGACTGCGGTCGAATTTTTTGTGAAGGAAAAAGTCCCGGATTTTACGTCGAATCCCGCGATCCAACCGGGGAATTCGGGTTGGTTCCGAAAAATTTCATCTCTTAACGCGGAACCTGGGATTGCTTCGCTGCGCTCGCAATGACAAGAACTCATCTCATAAATGAACTCGGAGCGAAATTTCAGATTTCGAGCCGAGCCGACGCGGGCCGAGGCGAGCATACTCCGTCGGCGGTATGTGAGCCGAGGACCGCTAAGGCGCA
>JBQTIM010000074.1:0-13196 GCA_052388135.1 Elusimicrobiota bacterium | reverse complement strand
GCGCCCACGCCCACCGTGACGGCCGTGTCGCCCACGAACCCTTCGTAGGTGACGCCCACGTCGAGGCTCACGATGTCGCCCTCGCGCAGAACCCGCTTCGCGCTGGGGATGCCGTGCACCACTTCCTCGTTGACGGAGGCGCAGATGCAGGCCTCGTAGCCCCGGTAGCCCAGGAACGTCGGCTCGCCGCCGGCGCGGCGGATCAGCTTCTCCGCCAGCTTGTCCAAATCTTTCGTGGTGGCGCCGGGCGCGGCGGCCTTCGCCACCTCGGCCAGCACGCGGCCGGCCAGCCGGCCGGCCTGGCGCATGGCCGCCAAATCTTTCTCCGACTTGAGCTCGATCCCGCGCTGGGCCGTGGGAGCGGTCACCGCGCCCCGTCCAGGGCGGCGTGGATGGCCCGCGTCACCTGATCCACCGGCCCGTTCCCGTCCACGGTCTTCACGATGCCCGCGGCGTGGTAATAGGCGATGAGCGGCTGGGTCAGGTCCTGGAACACCATCAGGCGCTTCTTGACGGTGGACGGAAAATCGTCCTCCCGCTGAATGAGCTTGCCGCCGTCGGCGTCGCACTTCTCCGGCTCCCGCGGCGGCTGGGATTGGAGATTGTAAATTCTTTTGCACGTCTCGCACTGCCGGCGGCTGGACAGTCGGCGCACCGCCTCTTCCTCCGAAAGATCGATGGACACCACGGCGTCCAGCTTCCACTTCACGGAAGAGAGATAATTGTCCAGGGCTTCCGCCTGTCCCACGGTCCGCGGGAAACCGTCCATCAAGAAACCCGTGCGGCAGTCGGGCCGGCCGAGGCGCGCTTTCACGATCTCCACCGTCAGCTCGTCTGGAACCAGGCGGCCGGACTTCAGGTAGTCCTGCACCTGGACGCCCAGCTCGGTCTCCTTGGAAATCTCCTCGCGGAATATGTCGCCCGTGGAGATGTGGACCATGCCGTACTTCTTGGACAGGCCGGCGGCCTGCGTGCCCTTGCCGGACCCCGGCGCTCCCAGCAGAATGACGTTCATGAGGCTGAAAAAGTGATTCCGGAAGCCGTGGATGCCGTTTCGCCGCTCATGCCTCGCCTCATTTCTGGGCCCCGACGTTGAACCAGCGGCCCTTCACGCGGCCCTCTTTGGAGAACCCTTCGTAATGCCGCATGATGAGATGGGACTCGATCTGCCCCACCGTGTCCAGCGCCACGCCCACCGCGATGAGGATGGAGGTGCCGCCGAAGAAAAAAGGCGCGTTGATGGCGCGGCGCATGTAATCCGGCAGGACGGCCAAAGCCGCCACGAAAAGCGCGCCGCCCAAGGTGATGCGCTCGAGCACCGCCTGGATGTACTGCGCCGTGGGCTCGCCCGGCCGGATGCCCGGGATGAAGCCGCCCCACTTCTTCAAGTTGTCCGCCATGTCCACCGGGTTGAACTGCACCGAGTTGTAAAAATAGCAAAAGAAAATGATGAGCGAGGCGTAGAGGAGCTCGTACCACCAGGCGCCCTGGTTCCAGAGGGCCGTCACGTGGGAGGCCCACCCCTGGCCGGGAGCGAACGAGGCCACGGTCACCGGCACGGAGAGGAGCGACACGGCGAAGATCACCGCGATGACGCCCGACTGATCCACCTTCAACGGCAGGAACGTGCTGGCTCCGCCGTACATGCGGCGGCCCACCACCCGCTTGGCGTACTGGACGGGAATTTTCCTTTGGGCCGTCTCCACCCAGACCACCAGGCCGGTCACCACCAGGATGAAAGCCAGAAGCCCCAGGGCCTCCAGCATGTTGCTCTGCTGAAGCTGGAAAACGTCCACCATGACGTTCTTCACCGCGCCGGGGATGCCCTGCACGATTCCGGTGAAGATGATGAGCGAGATGCCGTTGCCGATGCCCAGCTCGGTGATCTGCTCTCCCAGCCACATGACGAAGATCGTCCCCGTGGTGAGCGTGAGGACGGTGGTGAATATGAAAAGAGCGCTGGGGTCCTTCACCACCGGCACGTCGCCGGGCAGCGGGATCCGCATGATGAGCGTCGTCAATCCGAAGGACTGGATCACGCCGAGGAACAACGTGAAGTAGCGCGTGATCTGGTTGAGCTTCTTGCGTCCGTGCTCGCCCTCCTTCGCCAGGCGGTCCAGATAAGGGATGACGTGGGCGCCCTGCAAGAGGCTCATGATGATGGACGAGTTGATGTACGGCATGACGCCCATGGAAAAGATCGAGAACTGCCCCAGCGCGCCGCCGGAGAACATGTCCAGGAAGCCGAGCAGGGTGTTGGCCTGCTGGGCGAACATCTGCTGGAGGGCCTCCGCGTTGATGCCCGGAATGGGGATCGTGGCGCCCACCCGGTAAATGGCCAGAACGCCGAGGGAAACGAGAACCCTCTTCCGGAGCTCCGGAATTCGGAAAATATCGGCCGGGTTAGCCATTAAAAAACCGCGAAGGGCAAAGAGCTAACGGCGAAGGACCCGGAGCAAAAAATCTCACGCCTTGGCCGGCTCCCGGCCCTTTGCGCTTTGCTCTTTGCCGAGTTTTTCGGCGCTGCCGCCCGCCTTCTGGATTTTCTCCAGGGCGCTTTTGGAGAAGGAGTGGGCCTTAAGCTTGAAAGCCTTGGCCAGAGTACCGTCTCCCAAAATTTTGACCGGAAGGTCGCCGCGGACGAGGCCCCGCTCCTTGAGAACGGCGGGGTCGATGGCGGCGCCGCCGTCGAAAAGAGCCTCCAGGGCTCCCACGTTGACGAGCGAGTAATTTTTGTGGAAGAGCGTGTTGTTGAAGCCCCTTTTGGGAATGCGCCGGATCAGCGGGACCTGTCCGCCCTCGAAGCCCGGGCGCATGGCCTTATCGCCCGAGCGGGCGGTCTGGCCTTTGAAGCCGCGGGTGGACCCTTTGCCGCCGTGGCCGGAGCCCTCGCCCCGTCCGATGATCTTGCGGCGGTGGCGCGAACCCGGCGCCGGCTTCAATGCGTTTAAACGAACCATAAAAATATCCTCTTTCGTGCCGTTAAACCGCCGCCGGCTCTCTCTTGCGAAGGCGGGCCACTTCTTCCTTGGTGCGAAGACGGCCGAGGGCCTCCAATGTCGCGTAAACCACGTTGAAAGGGTTCGACGTGCGGAGGGACTTGGTGAGCACGTCCTTCACACCCACGGCCTCCAACACCGCCCGCATGCTGCCGCCCGCGATGACGCCGGTTCCCGGAGCCGCGGGTTTGAGGAGGACGGACCCGGCGCCGAAAAGGCCCGTGATCTCGTGCGGGATGGTGGTGCCCTTGAGAGGCACCTTGATGACGGTTTTCTTGGCGCGCAGGATGGCCTTCTGGATGGCCGCCTGCACCTCTTTGGCCTTGCCCACGGCGCACCCCACGTGGCCGGCCTGGTCGCCGATCACCACCAGAGCGTTGAACGAAAAACGCTTTCCGCCTTTGACCACTTTCGCCACGCGGTTGATGGCCACCACGGTGTCCTTCAGGTTCAGGCTGCTGACGTCGATTCGAGGCAAGTCTGGGCTCCTCTCAGAATTTCAATCCGGCTTCGCGGGCGCCTTCGGCCAGGGCCTTGATGCGCCCATGGTAAGACCAGGCTCCGCGGTCGAACACCACGGCCTCGATGCCCGCTTTGCGGGCTTTCTCGGCCACCAGCTTGCCGACGGCCTTGGCGGCCGCCGTGTCGGCGCCCGTCTTTAAAGACGACCGCAGGCTTTCGTCCAGCGTGGAAGCGAAGACGAGGGTGCGGCCCTTGGCGTCGTCCACCAGCTGGGCGTAAATGTGCTTGGACGTCCGGCGGGCCGACAAACGCGGCTTCTCCGGCGTGCCGTAAATTTTTGCCCGGGTCCGCAGCTTGCGGAAAGCCGCGCGCTCGGACGGATTCTTGATGGTCATTTCTTCGCTCCTCCCGCCCCGCCGCCGGCGCCGACGGCCGCCTTGCCGGCCTTGCGGCGGATGTGCTCGTTCTGGTAGCGGATGCCCGTGCCCTTGTAGGGTTCAGGCGGCTTCAGCCGGCGGATGTTGGCCGCCACTTGGCCCACCAGCTCGCGGTCGAACCCCTGCACCGACAGGAAAGTCTGCTTGGGGTCCACCGTCACCTTGATGCCTTTGGGGACGACGAACTCCACCGGGTGGGAATAGCCCAGCTGCATGGTGATCTTCTCGCCGGCGGACTGGGCGCGGAAACCCACGCCTTCGATCTGCAAATTCTTGGTGAAACCGGCGGAGACGCCCTCCACCATGTTGAGGACGACTTTCCGCAGAGTGCCGTGCAGGGCCTTCTGCCGGTTGCTGTCGTCGGCCCGCGTGACCAGGAGGGTGGAGCCGTCCACCTTCGCGCTGATGCCCACGGGCAGGTTGCGCGTGAGGCGGCCCAAAGGGCCTTCGGCGGTCACCACGGAACCGGCGATGGAGACTTTCACTTTTTCCGGAATGGGAATGGGTTTTCGTCCTAAACGGCTCATAAAATCGCTCTCAATTCTTCCGTTGTCTCCGGGCCTACCACACCCGGGCCAGAATTTCGCCGCCCAGCTTGCGGCGGCGCGACTGCTTGTCGGACATAACGCCCTTGGACGTGGACACGATGGAAATCCCCAGGCCGCCCAAGACCTTGGGCAGCTCCGAATAGCCGCTGTACTTGCGCAAACCCGGCTTCGAGACGCGCTTGACGCCCTGAATCACTCGGGCCTTCTCCGGCGTGTAGCGCATGGTCACCCGCAGGGTGCCCTGCTTGCGGTCCGGCAAAACCTTGTAATCGGTGATGTAGCCTTCCTCTTTCAAAACGCGGGCCACCTCCTGCCGAAGCCGGGACGCGGGCAGGTCCACCCTCTCGCGGAATTTGTGGTTGGCGTTCCACAGCATGGCCAGCATGTCGCCGATGGGATCAGAACTCATTTTTTCCTCGCTGAAATGGAATTAAACACCGACTGCGCGCGGCCCGTCACCAGCTGGACTTGACCACGCCCGGGATCTCTCCCCGCAGCGCCAGCTGCCGGAAACAGATGCGGCAAAGGCCGAAATCACGGTAGAACGCCCGCGGCCGGCCGCAGAGGCGGCAGCGGTTCCGCAGCCGCGAGCTGAACTTCTGCGGCCTCTTCATTTTCATCATCGCTGCGATGGTTGACATAAATCTCCCGATAAAAGGGCGGAAGCCGCGCCGCGGCGCCGCCGTTCTGGATTGAGTCCGCCTCTACGCCTTCTTCGTTTCCCGGGCCTCGGGCTTCGCCTCGGCCTTTTTGAACGGCATCCCCATCATGATCAAGAACTCCCGGGCCACGTCGTCCCGCCCGGCGGAGGTCACGAAAGTGATGTTCATGCCCCGGGGCTTGTCGGACTTGTCCGCGTTGATTTCGGGGAACACGTACTGCTCGTTCAAGCCCAAATTGAAGTTGCCCCGGCCGTCGAAGCCCCGCAGGTCCAGCCCGCGGAAATCCCGCATGCGGGGGATGGCGATGCTCACCAGCCGGTCGAAAAACTCGTACATGCGGGCGCCGCGCAGGGTGACGCGCAATCCGATGGGCATCCCCTCGCGAAGCTTGAAGTTGGAGATGGACTTTTTGGCCCGCCGAACCTCCGCCTTTTGGCCGGCGATCACCGACAGGTCCTCGGCGGCCTGGTCGATGGCCTTGATGTTCTCCCGCGCCTCGGAAACGCCCATGTTCACCACGATCTTCTTGAGCCGCGGAACCTGATAAGGGTTCTTGAAGGCGAACTTTTCCATAAGCCCCGGCACCACGGCCTCGTGGTAGGCCGTCTTCATGCGGGGCGCGTAGCCGTTCTTGGTCTCGGTCGGCATGGCTAGACGATCATCTCGCCGCAGCGGCGGCAGACGCGGGTCTTGGTGCCGTCCGTCAGGACGTCGAACTTGGAGCGGGTCGGCTGGCTGCACTTGGGGCAGACCAGCATCACTTTGGACAAAGGCATGTAGGCCTCTTTTTCACGGATGCCGCCCGCCTCCGTCTGCGTGGGCCGGGCGTGCTTCTTGCTGAAGTTCACCTTGGAGATCAAGGCGCGGGAGCCGCCGCGGTCGATCTCGATGATCTCGCCGCGCTTGCCCTTGTCTTTTCCGGCCAGCACGAGAACCTTGTCTTTTTTTCTTACATGGAGCATAAACCCGTCCTTGCGAAAAGAATTTTAAACGACTTCGGGGGCCAAAGAGATGATCTTGAGATAATCTCTTTCCCGCAGCTCGCGGGCGATGGGGCCGAAGATGCGCGTGCCCCGCGGATCGCCGTTGTCGTCGATGAGAACGCCGGCGTTGTCGTCGAACCGGATGTAGGAGCCGTCGATGCGCTGGCGCTCCTTGCGGGTGCGCACGATCACGCATTTCACCACGTCGCCCTTCTTGACGGTGGAGTCCGGCAGGGCGTCCTGGACCGAGCAGACCACCACGTCGCCGAGAAAGGCGTAGCGGCGGTCGGAGCCGCCCAGCATGCGGAACACCCTCAGGCGCCGCGCGCCGGAGTTGTCCGCCACGTTCAAGATGGTGCGTTCCTGGATCATGCTTTGGGCTTGGGGGCGGCTGCCGCCGCTTCCTCGGCCCGGCCTTTCTTCAGGATCTCCACCACGCGCCAGCGCTTGAGCTTCGAGAGGGGGCGGGTCTCCATGAGGGCCACCTGGTCCCCCGTCCGCGTCTCGTTCTTCTCGTCGTGCGCGTAGACCTTCGTGTGGCGCGTCAAAACCTTTTGATACAGCGGGTGCCGGAAGCGCCGGATGATGCGGACCGCGCGGGTTTTGTCCATGCGGTCGCTCACCACCACGCCTTCAATGGCTTTGCGGCGCGAGCGGTCCTCGGCGGCCGCGGCCTCTTTCGCGAGTTCGGGAGTGGTCATTTGAATTTGAATCCTTTCGCCCGCATGGCGGTGCAGATGCGGGCCACGTCCCGGCGGGCCGCGCGGATGGCGTGGGGGTTCTTCAAGGGCGCCGTGGCGCTTTGGAACCGCATCTGGAAAAGCTTGTCCTTCGTCTCCGCCAAACGCTGGCGAAGCTCGTCTTCGGACAGTTCTTTGAAATCGATTTTTTCTTTCTTGGCCATCGTTTACTCCATTGCGGATTTCGGATCGCGAATTGCGGAATGAAAACTTTGAGAAGCCGCCGGTGTCCTTCCGCCGATAATTCCGCGATCTGCAATCCGGATTCCGCAATTCATATGTGATCCCGCGCCACGAACTGGCACTTGATGGGCAGCTTGTGGGTGGCCAGCGTCATGGCCTCCTTGGCGAGGGCGGCCGGCACGCCTTCCAGCTCGAACATGATGCGGCCGGGCTTGACCACCGCCACCCAGAACTCGGGGTTGCCCTTTCCTTTGCCCATGCGGGTTTCCGCCGGTTTTTTGCTGACGGGCTTGTCGGGAAAAATGCGCACCCAGAGCTTGCCGCCCTTCGTGCTGAAGCGGGTCAGAGCCACGCGCGTGGCCTCGATCTGGCGGGCCGTGATCCAGTGGGACTCCAGGGCCTGCAGGCCGTACTCGCCGAAGGCGACGTAGGTGCCGCGCTTGGAGCGCCCCTTCAGGCGGCCGCGGTGGGACTTGCGGTATTTGACCCGCGTGGGCATGAGCATGGCTATTCTTTCCCCTTCACTTCGGTGCGGCGGCGCGCGGCTTCCTGGTCGAGCTCCTTGAGGACCTTCTCCTCAATGACGTCCACTTCTTCCTCGGGAGCGATGGGAAGGATGCCGGCGTCCGTGGGAGGCGGCGTCTCCTCCGCCTGGCGGGCCAGCTCCTCCAGCTTGTCCTTCTCGATCTTGCGGACCTCTTCCATCAGGTCGGCGTCCGTCTTCTTGAAGAGTTCTTTGCGGAAAATCCAGGTCTTGACGCCGATGCGGCCCATGGTGATGTGGGCCTCCGTGGTGCCGTAATCGATGTCGGCCCGGAAGGTCTGCAGGGGCACGCGGCCCTCCATCATCCATTCGGTGCGGGCGATCTCGGCGCCGCCCAGGCGGCCCGACACGCGGACCTTGATGCCCAGGGCGCCGGACTGCATGGCGCGCTCCATGGCGCGCTTCATGGCCCGGCGGAAGCCGATCTGCTTCTCCAGCTGCATGGCCACGCCTTCCGCCACGAGCTGGGCGTCCAGCTCGGGCCGCTTGATCTCCAGAACGTTCATGGTGGTCTTGTGGCCGCTGATGGCCTCCACCGCGGTGCGCAGGCCCTCGATGTCGGCGCCCTTCTTGCCGATGACGATGCCCGGCCGGGCCGTGTAAATGTTGACGCCCACGTGGGCGCCGCGGCGCTCGATGCCGATGCGGGAGACCGCCGCCAGCTTCAGGCGGTCTTTCAGGAAACGGCGGATCTTATGGTCCTCCTCGATGAGCGCGGGCATTTCGCGGAGGTTGAACCACTTGGAATCCCAGTCCCGGATGTAGCCGAGACGGATGCCTTTGGGGTGGACTTTTTGGCCCATTATGAGTTCCTTTTCTTGCCCGCCGCCTCGTCGCTGACGACGATGGTGAGGTGGCAGGTCTTGCGCTTATAAATGTTTCGGCTGCCCATGGCGTGGGCCCGGACCCGCTTGAGGACGGGGCCCTGGTTGACCCAGGCTTGGGCCACGCGCATCCGCGCGGGATCCGCGCCCTTGCCGGCGTTGGCCAGGGCGCTCTTGAGAGTTTTCTCCACCAGCACCCGGGACACGCGGGGCACCCAGGGCAAGGTCTCCAGCGCCTTGGACACCGGCTTGCCGCGGATCAGGCCCAGCACCTGGCCCACCTTGCGGGGAGAATAGCGGGCGAATTGAGAGTGCGCGACGGCTTCCATAATTAAGTGAGGGACGTCGCTTCCTTGGTGTGCGCGGCGCCGTGGCCCTTGAAAAATCGGGTGGGCGCGAATTCGCCCAGGCGGTGGCCCACCATTTGATCCGACACGTAAACGGGGATGAACTTGTGGCCGTTGTGCACGGCCAGAGTGAACCCCACGAACTCGGGCGTGAGCATGCTGGCCCGGGCCCAGGTTTTGATGACCTTTTTTTCGCCGGACTGGCCCATTTTCTGGACCTTCTTCAAAAGCTTTTGGTCCACATAAGGACCTTTGGACGTCGAACGACTCATTAAATTCCTCCGAAGAGACTATGAACTGCAAAAGATGAACCCGCTGTTTTCATCATTCTGAATTCATCCTTCATCATGGCCGTCACGCCTGCTCCGAGGCGTTGGTGCGGCGGCGGATGATCATCCAGTCGTGCAGTTTGGGGAAACGCGTCTTGTAGCCCTTGGCCGGCTGGTTCCACGGCGAGCGGGGCTGGTTGTTTCCCTTGGACCGGCCGCGGCCGCCGCCGTGGGGATGGTCCACGGAGTTCATGGCCGTTCCGCGAACGGTGGGGCGGATGCCCAGGTGGCGCGAGCGGCCGGCGTTGCCCAAAACCCTGTTTTCATGCTCCGAGTTGCCCACCTGCCCGATGGTGGCGTAGCATTTTTCGGGCACGAGCCGGATTTCGGCGGAGGGCATGCGGAGCTGGACGTAGCCGCCTTCCCGCGCCATGATCTGCGCCGAGGCTCCGGCCGACCGTATGAACTGGCCGCCGAGGCCCGGGACGAGCTCCACGTTGTGGACGAAAGTGCCCACGGGGATGTCCGTCAAAGGCAAGGCGTTGCCGGTTTTGATTTCGGCGCCCGGGCCCGACAGGACGGTCTCCCCCACCTTGAGGCCGGCGGGGTGCAGGATGTAGCGCTTCTCGCCGTCCTTGTAGTGGAGCAGGGAAATGCGGGCGCTCCGGTTGGGATCGTACTCGATGGAAACCACTTTCGCGGGAACGCCCGGCTTGTCCCGCTTGAAATCGATGCGCCGGTACATGCGCTTGTGGCCGCCGCCCTGGTGGCGCACCATCACCATGCCGGTGTTGTTGCGGCCGCCCTTCTTCTTGATGGGCTCCAGGAGGGATTTTTCGGGAGCCTTTTTGGTGAGCTCCTTGAAATCCTCCACGGTGATGAAGCGCCGGGACGGGGTGTAGGGTTTAAAAGTTTTCATAATCGTTCCTTAAGCCGCGGGCTCCGCGTGCTTGATCTTCTGGCCTTCCTTCACGGTCACGATGGCTTTTTTCCAATCTGACCGGTAGCCTTGCATCTGGCTGCGGCGCCGCAGCTTTCCCTTCATGTTGCTGGTGTTCACGGCCAGCACGTCCACCTTGAACGCCGAGCGCACGGCCTCGCGGATCTGGCCCTTGGTGGCGGAGGGCGTCACTTCGAAGACGTACTTGTTCTGCGCCTCCAGGGCGGTGGACCTTTCGGTGACGATGGGCCGTCTGAGGATGCTGAGATCGGACATTTAATTCTCCAGCCTTTTGGTCAGGGCGTCCAGGGCCGCCTTGGTGAAAACCAGGTGTTCGGCCTGCAGGAGGTTGTAGCCGTTGATGTCGGACGCGCGGCACAGCCTCACGCCCGCCAGGTTTCCGGCGGCGCGGGACAGGACGGCGTCCCACGGCTCCACCACCACCACGGACTTGGGCGGCAGGCCCAGTTTCTTGGCCATGGCGGCCACGTGCTTCGTCTTGGGTTCCGTTACGGAAAATCCTTCGACCACGCGGAGCCGGCCTTCCTTGGCGAAATCCGACAGGATGCCGCGGATGGCCAGGCTCTTCTTGGACGGCGAAACGGCCTGGTAATAGCTGCGCGGCTTGGGGCCGAACGTCACGCCGCCGTGGCGCCACAGCGGCGAGCGCGTGGAGCCGGCCCGGGCGCGGCCCGTGTGCTTTTGCTTCCACGGCTTCAATCCGCCGCCGGACACTTCGCCCCGGGTCTTGGTGGAATGGGTGCCGCGGCGCCGGTTGGCCAGATAGGCCGTGATGACCTCGTGCACGACCGCCTGGGGCGCCTTGACGTTGAAGACGCTGTCCGACAACTCCACTTGGCCGGTCTTCTCGCCCTTTGCGTTGAAAATGTCCGCCGATAAAGCCATGGCTTTCGTCTCCGCGTCCGTCATTTTTTCGCCGCCGGGGCCGCCGGCTTCGCCGGAACGGGCTTGCCGCTCTTCTTGGCGGCCGCCGCCGGAGGCGCGACCTTGCGGAACTTCCGCGGCCGCGAGGTTTTTTGAACCGTGAGGAAAGAACCGTTGGGGCCCGGCACGGAGCCCTCCAGGAGCAGCAGGTCCTGCTCGGCGTCCACTTTCACCACCGACAGGCGCTGGACCGTGCTCCATTCGGCGCCCATGTGGCCGGGGTTCCGCCGGCCTTTGAAAACTTTTTGCGGCTGTTGGCCGCCGCTGGAGCCCGGCGCGCGGGCCCGGTCGGACTGGCCGTGCGTGCGCGGTCCGCCGTGGAAGCGGTGCCGCTTCATGACGCCGGCGTAGCCTTTGCCCTTGTTCACGCCGGAGACGTCCACCAGATCGCCCTCGGCGAAATTGACGGCGCGGATTTCCTGGCCCACCTGGAAGCCGTCCGTTTTCTCCACCCGGACTTCGCGCACGCAAAGAGCGGGGGCGGCGCCGGCTTTGGCGAAATGGCCGGCCATGGGCTTGCTCACGTTCTTGGGCTTGGCCGGGCCGAAAGCCAGTTGAAGGGCCTCGTAGCCGTCGTTGGCCTTGGTCTTCACCTGGGTCACGGCGCAGGGGCCCGCCTTCAAAACGGTCACGGGAATGAAGCGGCCCGCCGCGTCGTAGATGCGGGTCATGCCCACCTTGCGGCCGAGAATGGCCTTGAGGGGCGGGGCCGCCGGCTTTTCCGCCGGGGCGGCCGCTTCGTTTGTCTTCTGTTCTTCCGTCGTCTGTTCAGCCATGGTCACGATGCGCGGCGAAATTCGCCCGCGCTCCTTATTAGAATTGCTTGATCTCCACGTCCACGCCGGCCGGCAAATCCAGCTTCATCATCTCCTCGATGGTCTTGGCCGTCGGGTCCAAAATGTCGATGAGGCGCTTGTGCACCCGCATCTCGAACTGCTCGCGGGACTTTTTGTCCGCGTGCACGGAGCGGTTCACCGTGTACTTGCGGATGTGGGTCGGCAAAAGGACCGGGCCCGCGATGCTGGCGCCGGTGCGCTTGGCCGCTTCCACGATTTTCGCAAGCGAGTCGTCCAGCATCCGGTGGTCGTAGGCCCGGAGGCGGATTCGAATTTTTTGCTGCAGAGGTTGTTCAGCCGTGGTCGCCATTTTAGGTCCTTATTGGACGATCTCCGTCACGACGCCGGCGCCGACGGTGTGGCCGCCCTCGCGGATGGCGAAGCGGACGCCCTTCTCGAGAGCCACGGGGGCCAGGAGGTCCACGTCCACTTCCACGTTGTCGCCCGGCATCACCATCTCCACGCCCGGCTTGAGCTTTAAGTCGCCCGTGACGTCCGTGGTGCGCACGTAGAATTGCGGCCGGTAGCCGCTGAAGAACGGGGTGTGCCGCCCGCCTTCTTCCTTGGTCAGGATGTAGACCTGCCCTTTGAATTTTTTGTGCGGCTGGATCGTGCCCGGCGCGCAGATGACCTGCCCGCGCTCGATCTGGTCTTTTTCGATGCCCCGCAGCAGGATGCCGATGTTGTCGCCGGCCTGCGCTTCGTCCATGACTTTGCGGAACATTTCGATGCCGGTGACGACGCTTTTCTTGGTGTCTTGGATGCCCACCAGCTCCACGTTGTCGCCGACTTTGACCCGGCCTCGCTCCACCCGGCCGGTGGCCACGGTGCCGCGGCCGGTGATGCTGAAGACGTCCTCGACGCTCATGAGGAAGGGTTTGTCGAGCTCGCGCTTGGGGTCGGGAATGGCGGTGTCGAGCGCTTCCATGAGCTTCATGATGGATTTTTCGCCCGCGTCGGTGTCTTCGCCCTGGATGGCTTTGAGCGCGCTGCCGCGGATGACGGGGACTTTGTCCCCGGGGAATTCGTATTTTTTGAGGAGGTCCCGGACTTCGATTTCGACCAGGTCCAGGAGCTCGGGGTCGTCCACGGCGTCCACCTTGTTGAGGAAGACGACGAGGTTGGGGACGTTGACCTGCCGCGCCAGGAGGACGTGCTCCCGCGTCTGCGGCATGGGGCCGTCGGCGGCGGAGACGACCAGGATGGCGCCGTCCATTTGCGCGGCGCCGGTGATCATGTTCTTGATGTAGTCGGCGTGGCCCGGGCAGTCGATGTGCGCGTAGTGCCGCTTGTCGGATTCGTATTCGACGTGCGAGACCGCGATGGTGACGATCTTGGAGTCGTCGCGCACGGTGCCGCCCTTGGCGATGTCCTGGTAGCTTTTGACCTGGGCTTTGCCTTGCTTGCTCAGGACTTGCAGGATGGACGCCGTCAGCGTGGTCTTGCCGTGGTCCACGTGGCCGATGGTCCCCACGTT
>JBQTIM010000073.1:0-11120 GCA_052388135.1 Elusimicrobiota bacterium | reverse complement strand
GCTCGCCTATCTGAAAAGTATACCGGTGCTCGTCCCAGCCCCGCCTCATGGCGCCGGCATCCATTCCAAGGCGTTCCGCTTCTTTTAAGACCTGGCCAAGACTTGTTTCGTGCAGCGGGCCCGCCGCTGTATAGTAAGAGGGAAGTCGCAGGTTATGGCGGCCTCCGTCGGGTGTTTGAAAGACCACGTCGATAAGCGGCCGCGCGGTCTCCATTTCTTTTGACATTGCCACTCCGGCAGCCGGAGTATATTCAGGCGCCCAGGCCGTTTTTCCCCGCATGCTCTTGAATAAAATCCAGTTCACCGCGCTGTGGATGAAAGGGGCCAGGAAGACGGCCAGCGGGGTGAAGGAAATAAAACCCAGGGCCAAGACATTCAAAATGCTGATGAGGCCGGCCGCCGCAAAGGACCCCGGCGGGGCCCGTTCGCCCCGCTCGTCCCGGCCGAAGTGGGCGGCCACGAACAAGACGCGGGCCGTCATATAAGACGCCATCATGGAAAGACCCAGCAAGCCCAAGGCGGTAGAGGCCAGGACCACCAAAAACTCCTCCACGCCCGGCGCCGTGCCGTAACGGTAAAGCCATTCCCGTCCGCCGGACAGACGCATCAGAGGCCCCCGCAGCCGCGGGATGAGGCCGCCACGGGACAACGAGGGATTCTCCAGAGAATCTTTTATTTGGGCCTTCAAGGTCCGGCGGATGCGTTCTTGCAAGGCGCTTTCGTCTTCGCCGTACCTGTCGAAAAACAAGTCCATCGCCCAATCGTGGATGTTTTTGCTCGACAGCGCCGTCTTATGCAGGTCCTGTAGAATCCGCAAGAAGGCGCCCCTCTGATCCTGACCGGCCAGCCGGGAATAATAGGGGCTTTGAAGGACTTCGCTGAACAAGGAGGTAATGGCCAGCGGACCTTCCCGCTTGAACCAGCGCAAGACGGTCATCAGCGCGTCCAGCTCCCGCGTTTGACGCTCCGACGGCCTCGCCGACGTTTCACGAGCGGCCTTCTCAATGGCTTGCCAAACGATTCGAGCCGGCAGGGTGGAGCTGGGCTTCAGCAGAGGGACAAGCTCAATCGTTTTACCGCCCAGCAGGGCGACCAAGGTCTTGAAATCTCCCCGCTTGAATATTTCCTTCATGTCATGCTCGCCGATCCTATGGACGATGGCTTCCGCCGCCTCCAGCTCGTCCGGATACGCGCTCTCTTTACCGAACATATAACGGAACCGGCGATCCCGCCAGGACGGATTCCAGGCCTCTTCCCGCCATTCCTCTCCCATCATGGCGTCCCCTATCTGCCAATCCGTGCGCATGCCGGCCAGGATCATCTCGCGCACCCTGTACTCGATATACCCTTCCACCAACCCTCGCCGAAAGGCGGAGTCCGGGGCGCCGGCCGCAATGGGAACGCCCATTTCCGGCGTCAAGTGCATTCCCTCATGCAGGATCGTCCTCAGAATCTTGCGGGAATCCGGGCCCGGAAACGCGATCAGGGCGAAACTCCATTTCTGGCCGTTGTGCGACACGTTGACGGTCAAACCCCGCCTGTCGCGCAGGCCGAACGTCCGGGCGAGCAGCGAATCCTTCCTTACAAAAAAGATCCTTTCCATCGGCACGTCCGGCATGATTTTCCGGGCCATGTCGATATATCTGCCGGGCCGGTCCCGTTCTTGAACTTGAGATCCCATAAAGACCAAGGGATCAGGCGCCCGGCGGAACGCCTCGGCCCAGGCCGAAACCTCGGAAGCTTTCTCATGCCGCTGATAGCCTCTTACCAAGGCTTCAAGGAACTGATCCAGCGGCCGGGCCTGAGCCTCAAAATCTGATCCGCCGTTGGCCGCGCCCGAAGGGCCGCCAGCCAGCTCGGGATTATCTCCCCCCCGGTCTCCTCCATCGGCCACCAGCCTCCACACCGTGACGACGCCGAGGCCGGCCACCAAAGCGGTCCAGTCCAGGATGCGAGAGTCAAGGGAGGTGTTCTTTTTCGTCGGTTGATCGGGAGACGCGGCGGGAAAAGAAACGGTTGTTCTTTTAGCACCCCAATTCTCATCGTCTCTCGGATCGATCACCGGAAACCGGTCCAAATCCTTTTTTTGCGGCAAATGGAATGAGCTCTCTATGATGACCGGCACGGGAAATTCGCCGTCCTGCTGAGGAAGCAGCCACATCAAGTCGAACTCGGTCCGCACCTCCGTTTCAGCGCGTATCCCCGCCATCCTTAAACGAGCCGCGATATAGGCAAATTGCTCTTTGATCAATTTATCCACATGAGCCTGAAACGCAGTGCGCCTGTTGTCCGGAACGCCGAACATTTCATAAAGAGGCTGAAACATATCAGGCCAGCGACGTCCTTGAGCCCCACTTCGGCCCTCTTTATTCGAAAAGAAAGAAGAGCTGCCCAACCGGGCATACCACGCCTCCTTCATCAGGTCATTCACATTTCCCGAGAAGAGGTCGCCCCGGACGATATGCCGAGTCTCAAACGCCAGGCCGTTGTATGTTTGAACCGGCATAACGGTTTCTATCATCCCCGAATCGTAGCGCCCGGACCAAGGATTGGCCGCCAAAAGCCTCCAAAGACCAGGAAGAACGTCCGGCAGTTGCGCTCTGGGAACGGAGAACTGCAAGATGTCCTGGCCTGAGAGGGTCTGGAGGCTTTGGGCCAGGTTTTTTCCCCGAAGGTACTCCATGATGGCCGTGGTGTCCGTCAGGGGAGTCCCCATGTCCTCGACATCGGCGACCGTGACCCGGACGCTGTCATTCTCCAATGACCCAGTGAAGAAGGCGACATTCTCACCCATCGCCCCGGCGTTCGGCTTAAAGACCAACGGCAGCATGCTTGCGGGGTCCGCCGCCACGGCGGCCGCCACCTCGTTGATGTTCAGGACTGTCGCCGGCTCGGCGAAATCCTCCGGATAGCTGGCGTCATGGACTTCCCGGCCTGTAAGTCCTCGAACCCTATGCGCAGCAGAATCCCTTTTGATGGCAGCGAACCGGTCCGGCTGCCGAATGGGACCGCCGGCCATAAGCACCCGGGCCGGATACTTTCCGTTCAGCGCCCTCATCAATTCCACGCGGGTGACAGCATCCCGGCCAGCCAGCAATGGGAAGGGATTCGTGATGTAATCGCGAGCAGGCGCCCCTTCCTTGTCCCCGCCGGCCGTGGCGAGCGGAAACTTATGGCGGATGAAAAATTCTCTCCAGCGGCGCAGGCCGCCTCGGTTGTAACGCGCGTGGCTATACACGGCCCACCCGGCGGAAAGAGACAGGGACCCGACAGCGAGCGCCGGGCCCAGGGCGGGAAGGAAGGTGAAGGCCGCGTAAAAAGGCAGGTGGAAAAGGGGCCCCGCGATGAAGAAGAGCATTAGGAGAGCGGGCCGTCTCTTGTGCCTGTTTTTCGGATCCTTGAAATCCACATACTTGGAAAATCCAGGCGGGCCGGTCTCACGGGGCATATAGACGCCGTCCCAGTGTCCCATCACGAAAGCCGCGTGCGACAGGAGGCTCACACCGACACGGACGGGCCATGAAAAATCAACTCCGAGGAGAGCGAGGGCCGCCGCCGAAACGGCTGGAATGAAGCCCAGGACCACGGCGGGCTCAAACCACGGAGCCGCCCGGGTGATGGCCATGGGAGCCACTTCCCGCCTCCTCGCGTATCGCCCGCCATAATGCCGCGGGAACATTCTGTTGAGAACTCTTTCGGTGAACCACACCGTGAGCCGCCAGGAGGCTCGGGGCATCCGCTTCCCGTATCCTCTAATTTCGGGCGCCGCAAGGAGCGTTCTTACGGCGTCCGCCATTTTAGGGCCTACGCCGGGCAGGCTCAACAGGTCATGCCGGGACACCCACTCGGACAGATCATCGAGATCACGGATTCTCTTTTTCTGCAGCAACGCATACAGGCGCGCCGATTTCAGCCCGTGCTCCCGTTCCAGCCGATCGATAAATGCTTCCAGCGAAATGGGAAGCGGCGCGGGAAGGCTGGCGTCGAAATGAGCCAGCAGGCGCCGGAGGTCCTCCATGATCGCCTCCACTTCGCTCCAAGGCCTCCACTGGGTTTTGTCTTGCCAAGACGCCGACTTTAGGTGCAGCCTCCAACGCAGCTCCACCTCGCTTGTTTCCAACAAATCGCCCCATGTCCGGACGGGAACGTTTAAGCTCGCCAGAGCTTGAGACGACGCCCAGGGAAGACCGATGCTTGAAAGATAGCGGCCTTTCAGTGGAAGGGCGGGCCTTTTCACTTCCGTCCTGGCCAGATTTAAAAGGAACTCATGGGCTTGGTCTTTTAAAATATTCTTCGGTTCAAATCCCCCCGGCAGGTCCAATGCGTAAAGGGCCGCTTCGGCCTCCAAATCGGAAAATAGGCCGTTCCGGAAAAAGGCTGTAAGCGTTTCCCTGGACGCCGCGCGCACGCCTTCCTCCGCATGGCTGAGATTCGCTATGGAAGGGACGACGGCCTCGGCGGCCGTCTCGCGCGAGAGACGGCCGGCCAGCGCGGTGAAAATTTTCTGCATCGCTACGCGGACCGGCGGATGGGAATCCGCAAGGCTCCCAGCCAGAACCTCGGCAACACCCGCCAAAGCGTCCATTGTCCGGCCGTTTTCGGCCAAGGCAAGCAGAACGGACGCAAAGGCCAACCGCGCTTCCTGTTTTTCCGCCGAAAGGCCCCGGACCAAAAGGCTCCTTTCGTCCATGAACGCCGGCTCGGCTCCCTCGTGAACGGCCAAAGCGGTGAGGATATTCTCAACTCTGGCGCTGCGGTCCTCGAAATATTCGGCCAGCAGGACGACCAGGGCGGGAATTTGGGCGGCCAAAGCCGGAACGGCCATTTGGTTCCTGGCCAAGGCGGCAAGGACATAATTGCACGAAGATGCAACCCATGCGTCTTCATGGGTCAGGCCGGCGACGAGCCGGGGGACGGCCTCGCTGAAAGCTTCTTCGCCGACGCCCGCGTCGGCCAAGTCGCTCAAGACGCCGGAGGAGTGCCTGCTCTCATAATAATCTTCAAACATTGCGGTTAACAGCCGGGAGACGAGACGCGGGAGTTGGTCGAGAGCGATTTGCTCGCGGACCAAGCCGGCAAAAATTTCTTTGCGGGGCGTCAGGAGCGTGTCTGCTGCCACCTCGACGATGGTTTCCCGCAAGGATTCCGTGCCTCTTTTTGCCAGGCGCACCACCGCCTCCGGCCCGGCGCCCAAGGCCTTGTAAACCCTTTGCCGCTCCCGCTCCGCCTCGCGCGGGGACCGGCCGGGGCGGCTCGGCCGGTCGTGCTGCGTCTCCGCCCGGCTGGCCAGCACCAGGAACGCGACGCTGTCCAGGCCCCGGACCCGCCTCATGAGATCCCGAGGGTTGTCAAAAGGCCTTTTCTCCCTTTCAGAGATCAGCCGCTCAAGGACCGCCGCCCGCCGTTCCGCGGCCGGGATGGCATCCCTCAGCCATGCATTGAGCCGGTCCGATTCCGCTTGATTGATGAGGGGGATCACTCCGGGCATGTGGGCTCCGTCTTTCCGTTTCCGCGCCTCCTTGGGCTCTTGCTCGCCTATTTCAGCAGGCAAGCTGCCCGGTCCCGGGCTGGGGATGCCCGCTTCAGCCTCTTCCGGCCGCCGGGCTACAAAAAGGTGCGCGCGGACGGTGACCCGGATTTTGTCTTTAGCGATCGATGGGTTCCGTCTATATTCGATGAATCCGTTCATCAGTGTAACTTCGTTGTGGGACGCGGGCGTCAACGGGAGTTCAGCCCTGTCCACCTCCAGCGACTTTACGGTACTTCCCGCGGATTCCACCTGGAAGCCCGCCGCCCTGGCGGCCGCTTCAAGGCGCTTGGAGAAATGACCCCACAACGACGGCTCGACTCGACTCACCAGGCCCAGCTTGGAAACCAGACCGGCGAAAGCCGCCAGCATTCCAAACTCCTGAGAGTCCAGCAGGGTTTTCGCCATCGCGGCGGGATCCTCCAGATAATTCGTCAAATTCACGAAGGAAGGATCATCCGGCTCTAAACCCAAATTGTTTATGGCCCGCCTGAAATCCTGCTCATCCACATAGTAGGCGGCCATCTCGCCTTCCGAGCCGTAGAGAGCCGGGAACATGATGAGTCCCTCCGCGGCGGCCGCCTCGGCCTCCATCCCGATATGGGGCGCATCCGCCAGATGCACCAAACGCCCGCCGGGCTCCAAAAGCCGGTAGGCTTCAGCCATGGTTTGACCGAATATTTCCGAGGGAACGACGGAAAGGATGTTAAGGCCCACCACCGCCGCCGCTGAACCGTCCGGCAAATCAAGGTTGGGAAGTTTCCCCACCCGCTTCCTCGTCTGATACCGCCGGGGCATTTCCAAGAACGAGGCATCCTGGTCCGACTCCACCCAATCGACATCCGAAGGAAGAGAGTCCCCCGCCAAATCCCGCAGGGCTCCGGCGCCCGCGCCCAGCTCCAACACCACGCGTCCGTCCAGGACGGGCAGCACTTCATCCCGGATAATGGCCTCCAGCGCGGGCCGGACCATCGCCCTATGCTCCTTGTAATTACGCATGTGCTCCGGAGTCCAAACGAGGCCTCGGTCACGGGCGCTCTTGGCGGCTTCCCCCGGCAGGGTCAGGGGCGCGTCCCAATTCTCCTCGTTACTTGAGACGGACGACAGGAACCTCGGAGCCCTTCCTCGTGCATCAGGGTTCGATTCGCCGGCGGGCGGTGCGGAGGAGTTCCCCTCCTTGGGCGCATCCCCAGTCGTCCCGTCTTGCTTCCGGAGAGAGCGCTCCATGTCTTCTTCTAAGGCCATCACGGCCAGGAGACGGGCGCTTGGATCACGCTCCGCCCCCGCCTTGTTGACGGCCAGCCTGACGGCGGCTTTCTGGTCCCCGCTAAGATCGGATACCCGGAGACGCTCGTTCACTTCGTGAATACCCAGCAGAACTCCCTCGGGAGAGAGGACGAAACCCTTCAACAAAGAGCGGGCCGGCTCCAAACGCAGGTCCACTTCTTCCCGGATTTTTCTCTGCCTGTCGGCGAGGGAGTCCAAGCCACCGTCCTCGGCCAAGCGCCTCGATATTTGTCCTAAGGAGCGCAGCAAGCTTTGGCTGATGCGGGGAGGCAAGCCCCTTTGCAAAAGCTGACGCAAGTCTTTTAAAGGGCCCCTCTGCTGGAGGAGACGGACCGTTTCAACCAGGTTCTCAAGGCCCAGGGATTGGACCGTTTCGACTTTCTCTCGGTCGGTCCAGGTGTTTCCAAAGAACCCGTTCAGCGACCGCCTGTCCGCCTCTCGCAGCGAAGACGTCGCTGCTTCCCATTCTTTTCGACCTTCGTTCACATAGTCTGTCAGGGACATGAGAGGCACGGAAAGCCGGCGAGGCGCTGTGGTTTTGCTTCCCTCGATTCCGCCCCCTTGGCCGGAAGGCCGCCAGGGATTTCCCACGAGGTGGAAAGCATCCTCGGCCACATTGAATGGTCCCGCCTTTTTCAGAATCACGGCTTGGACGCCGTCGACAGGGGGGCTGACCCAGGGCTCCTGGAACCCGCGCCCTGTGAGGCCCGCCAGAACCGCCGATGGCACGATCAGAGGCACAACAATAACGGCGTATCCGCCCTCCGCCAAAACGCGATGGATTTCCTTCAGAGCTTGCCAGCGATCCTGCTCCGCCACTTGGTCCAGGCTAAAACCGGCGTAGACCATGTCCATGCTCTTATCCGCCAGGGGGATGCGGGCCAGAGAACCAACGGCCTGCCGGCCATCCCTCAGGCCCGGCAGAATTTCCCGGCCTTTCTCCAGCATCCGAGAGGAAACCTCCAGGTCCACCACATCGGCCTTTATCCACGGACCTCCCGCCCTTTGAGCCGCGGCCGCCAGGACCGATGGTCCGGAGCCCGCATCAAGAATCCGGCGGGGAGCCAAGTGAAAGGGCTTGTCTTGCAATCGGCGCAGAAGGGTGAGGGCCCAAACCGCCGTGAGGCCCGCCCCGGATTTCACCTCCTGAGCGTATTGGCTCAAATATTCCTCGTCTTCCTCCAGGGCCGCAATGTAATCCCGCGACTCTTTAATCTTTCGCAGCCTGGCCCAGCGGAGTTGATCGGGTTCCGCTTCGGTTAAGCCGGCCTTCGCAGAAGATGGGACGAGCTGATATCTTCGCAGAAGCACTGTGATGAGATGTACGTCGGGAATAAACTGTTCTGGCGTCTGGCCCTGCGGAATATACCGCCGGTTCGGAGTTATGGCCTTGGCCAGGTCCGCATGGATCCATCCCGGCTGTTGCATGGCCCGTCCAAGCCTGGCCTTCTGCCACCTCTGAAGAGCGGCAAAACTGGAGCGGCCAGGACCCTCTTCGACCAGGCGCTTGGCAACGCTGAAATCCATTTGCCCGCCGAGCTCTTCTTTTATGGCACTTATGTTCCCGTTATGCCTATAGATCAAGGGCCGCAGGCGCCTCCGAACCGGCCTTTCCAGTTGCGGAAATCGCCGCAGGAGAACGCCCGTTAAATAACCCAGCGGCATCCCCATGTCCCCCGCGATTTCGTCGAACCGCCATGCTTCGCCTTGCATCCGCTTGAGCAGCTGGCGTGCCTGCCATTGATCATGAGCGTCAAAGGTGTCCTTCAGAACGCCGTCGCGGGCTTCCCAAAATTCTACGGCCTGAACAGTAACGCCGAGCGTTTCGGCGACGGCGGACCGGCTTCCATGGGATTCTTCCAAGATCTGTTTTACCCGGCCGGCCAACAGCTCGGCTAGAACATCATGCTCGAAGATAAAGTGGCTTAAATGGCTCCAGCCCCCTTGGGTGAGATTGAATTCTTGGTAAAGCTTCGTGAAAGTCCAGTCTTGCTTCGGGACGGCCCAATCCGGCCCTTCCCCCATAAGCTCCCGTAGGCGTTCAAAGGTTTTCTGTTTGGAATCCGTCCAGGCCCGGTTTACTTCATCGTAGTCACGGATGAACCCCCGAACCATGGCCAAGGACGTTCCCATCGATCTTGCGACCTTTGTAGAAAAAGGGCCGGCTTCCTCAATAAGACGGATGAGGCGACGCGCAAAAAGCGACGACAATACCGGGTGGAATCGGATGAAACGGTTCAATCCCCGGCCTTTCATGGGTGTCTGCCCCTCAAGCTCCGGCCAGGTCCAGTCCGGTTCTTCCATTTTTGACAGGATGCGGCGCTCCCTCCGTTCCTGCTCCTCTTTTTTCAAGGTTAGAGGCGCCCAGCCAACCAGGGCCGCGAAAGAGGCGGCAATGCCCGCCAAGCCGGCCAGCAGAGTTCCCCAGGGGCCTGCCATCGCCAGGAGGCCGAGGTTCGCCATGTCCCCCCTTTGAAAATCCGCGACTGCGGAAGCGTCCGAACCGACCATGATAAAGAGCACAGACGCCAACATCTGCCCTGCCGCAAGCCAAGGTTTCGCCCCCGAAGCGCGGGCGTCTTGCCGCCCGAGGGTTAGGACCTCTTTATAACCGCCCGCCACGAAACGCTTTAGGCCGCGAGCAAAACTGCGGTATGCGGGCCGAACGAATGGGGCGCCCCAGATCGAAACCATGTCAACAAAGGCATGAACACTGAGAGCTGCAGCGGTGCCGATGCTTCCGAGGAAGGCGATGGACAGGTAGGGAAGAAAGCCAACGAAGTGCCGGACGAAATTTACCATCACATTGACGGGCGGACCCCGGCCGCGGCGGGCGGCGGCGATCTCGAGGCCCGTGTGAGTCGCGGCATAAAACGCCAGCCAGAAGGGCGTCAAAAGCGGGGCCAGCAGGGCCAGCGCCGTCAGCTCCACCGCGGTGAACACCGTGCCCCACGCTTTGACCGTTTTCTCGTCGAAGTTCGTGAAGGCCTTGAGAATGAGATACGGCAGCGAGTTGGGCGAGCCGCCGTCCATAATGGTCAAACGTCCCTCGCTAACCGAGGCTGCCTCCAAAACGTTCCCTTCCCTGGGCGCCAGTTCTTTTATCATGACGGATGAATCGCGAACCGACGGGACGAATCCGAGCGCCAGCAAGGAATCGCGAAAGTCTTCGATTGTCAAAAGCGTTGGATAGGCATGAACGTCAACAACAAGACGATCAAAACCACGGGCTTCCAGCCAGGGGATCAGCCGGCTTCTCATCCACGCTTCCATTTCGGCTTGGCTTGCGGAGCCTCTCGCGCTGTCCAGGGCCGCGGCGCCGCGATAACCGGCGTTGCGGGAAAGGGTCAGCTTGAAGACCTTCCCCTCATTGTCGTCCTCGTGGTCCACAATCCGATCCGCCCAAACCGTTATTTTTTCATCGCCGTTTTCCCGCACCGTCAGATCGGTGTCTCCGGGCAAAACCGGCACAACGTCCATGACATGGCCGCGCTGGGCGAAAGCCAGGGAAAGATAACCCCCCACGGCGGGACCCTGGCCCGCCCAAGTCACCGACAAGCGTTGTGAATCGATCGCGGCCACGGCTTCCCGGGCCAACGCCGCCGCCCGGCCGGGAGTCTCGGAGGACTGGCCTATCCTGTCCAGAAATTTAAGAGCGTCGTCGCCGAGCTCCCTGTCGGAATTGACAGCCGCCATAGCCACCGCTTTCACCGCCGATATGAAAACCTCGTAAAGTTCCTCGTCCTCTCGGAACGCGCCGAGTCGCCGGTTAAAAAATCTTATTAAAGCCTCAAGGTTATCCCTTTGAACGGCGCCGGGTTCTTCAGCAACCAAATCGGCGAAACGTTGGAGTAAAGAGCGGTAGGGGGAGGTATTGAGATAATCCACCCTGAGAGGCGCGAGCGAGGCCGCCAGTTCTCCCCTTGCCTCCGCTTGACCCATGTCCCGCTCATCCGCTTTCTGCTCCGCCGTGAAATTCACCAGGCGAAGGTTCTTATGTGTTTTCAAGGCCGCTTCTAAATCTTCGAGCCTCGTCGCCTCCTCGCTAAGTGCCTGCCGTTCCCTTGCAAGCCTTGATCGAATCTCCGACACCCCGGACAGCCGATCGCGAATGGGCAACGTTTTAACCTCAGCGAAGGCCGCATCGACATTGATTTCGCGGCCGGCCAATTTGGCCAATAGGGCGCGACCGCCCCCGGCCAGGCCCGCCGCGCGGCCCGCATCTTCGACCCCGTGATGGGCGTCGAAAACAATCCTGGCCGCGCGGTGGGCCAGGGCGCGCCGGTGCTGATCCAAGCGGGATGCC
>JBQTIM010000072.1:0-9846 GCA_052388135.1 Elusimicrobiota bacterium | reverse complement strand
TTTCATCTCTTACCTCATTATTACAACGCGTCCCAGGGGGTTCCACCCCCTGGACCCGGGTTCCTTTCTTTAGGTGCGCAAAGAAAGGAACCAAAGAAACGCACCCCCGGCGGCCTGCGCGCATCCTTTTTGCGGCGGCCCTCCAATCAGCCTCCTCAACGGCCGATCGGAGGCTTCAGGTCGGGCCTACCCCCCGCAAAAAGGATGCGCTCGAAACGCCGCAGGGGGCCCTACAACAAACAAACCGGAACCGGGCCGAACCGGCCGGCGTCACCGTGGCCGCTCAAGCAATCACTGCTCGTGGAATTCTAAATTCCCCGTCGCTTACGCCGTGGCTTTCACCGTCTGCTTGGACGAGCGCTTGTCCAGGCCGAAGGCTTTGTGGACCAGGCGCACGGCTTTCTCGCCGTCGGTCTGCTTGACCACGCAGGCCACCTTGATCTCGGAGGTGGAGATCATGTCTATGTTGATGCCGCCGGCGGAAAGGGTCTTGAAGAGTTTGGCGGCCACGCCGGGGTGGCTGCGCATGCCCACGCCCACGATGGAAATCTTCGCCACGCCCTCGTCGCAGAGGATCTCCCGCGCCTTCAGCCTTTCCTTCACCCGCTCCAAAACGGTGAGGGCCTTGCGGGCGTCGGTGCGCGCCACGGTGAAGGAGATGTGGTTCTTGGCCGCCAGCGGCGCGGACTGGATGATCATGTCCACGTTGACGCCGTGCTCGGCCAGGGCGCCGAAAATATCGGCCGCCACGCCGGGCCGGTCGGGCACGTCGATGATGGTGACCTTCGCCTGGTTCTTGTCGAACGCCACGCCTGAAACGACGACTTCTTCCATGCCGGGAACCTCCGCGGTGATGAGAGTCCCCTCCGCCTGGCTGAAGGTGGAGCGGACGTGAATGGGAACGCCGAACTTTTTGCCGACCTCGATGGACCGCGCCTGCATCACCTGGGCGCCGGCGCCGGCCAGCTCCAGCATCTCGTCGTAATGGATGCGGCCGATCTTGCGGGCCTCGGGCACGACGCGCGGGTCGGTGGTGTAGACGCCGTCCACGTCGGTGAAGATTTCGCACACGTCGGCCTTGAGCGCCGCGGCCAGGGCCACGGCCGTCAGGTCGGAGCCTCCGCGGCCCAGGGTCACGATGTCGCGCCGGGCGTTGAGGCCCTGGAAGCCGGCCACGATGACCGCGCGGCCCTTGGCCAGCTCGGCCGTGATCTTCCGCGGCTGGATGCGGGTGATGCGCGCCCGCGTGTGCGCCAAATCCGCGAAGATGCCCGCCTGGGGGCCGGTGAGGGACACGGCGTCCACGCCCAGCCGTTCCACCGCCATGGACAGGAGGGCGATGGACACTTGCTCGCCGGTGGACAAGAGCATGTCCATCTCCCGGTCGTCGGGATCGTCCGTAACGCCCTCGGCCATGGTGATCAAATCGTCCGTCATGTCGCCGGGAGCGGACACCACCACCACCACCTTGTCGCCGGCGCGCCGCCGCGCCGCCACCCGCGCGGCCACGTTCTTGATTTTGTCGGCGTCGGCCACCGACGACCCGCCGAACTTCATGACCACCAGGCTCATGCCGCCGTCACCCTCGCTCCCTTTAAATCAAAACCCAGGTTCAAATATTTCGCGCTCACGCCGTGCCGCGAAAAAGCCGCGCACATGGCCCGGCCCACGGCGTCCGCCTTACCGGGAACGCTGAACGCCAGCAAACTCGGCCCCGCGCCCGAAAGCGCCACGCCCAAGGCTCCCGCCCTCGCCGCCGACCGGTTGACGTCGTCCCAGCCGGGGATGAACTTTTTTCGATACGGCTGGTGAAGCCGGTCCTGCATGGCCTCGGCCAGAAGATCCCGCCGCCGGCCGACGAGAGCGGCCACGAGGAGGGCCGCCCGCGACACATTGAACACGGCGTCCCGGCGGCTCACCCGCTTCGGCAAAACTTTGCGCGCCGATTCCGTGCGCAGCTCGAAGGCGGGCACGCACGCCACGGCGCGAAGGCCTTCAAAAAATTTCCCGTCCCGGAACGACACGGCCCGCGCCTTGCCCTGCAACATGGCCGACGCGCAGAGGCCGCCCAGAAGGGCCGGGGCGACGTTGTCGGGATGTCCCTCTTGCTCGGCGGCCATTTCCAACAACTCTTCCGGCGGAAAAGGGTTCCCGCACCCGGCGTTGGCCGCCGCCAGTCCCGCCACGATGGCTGCGGAGGAGGAGCCCAAACCCCGCGCAAGGGGAATCCGGTTCGTCAAGCGCAGTTCAAGCGTTCTATAGGAAAGAGCGCTCTTGTCTAAAACCCGCCGGGCGGCTCGGAAAACAAGGTTGCGGGCGTCTTTCGCAATGCTTCCCGCCCCTTCCCCGGAAATCCGAATGGAAAGGCCCGGCGCCGCGCCCTTCCCCCAGGCCGTCATGGTCAGCTCGCTGTAATGGGCCAGCGCCACGCCCAGAGTGTCGAAACCGGGTCCCAGGTTGGCCGAAGTGGCCGGGACTTTGACCCGGACGGAAAAGAGCGGCGCTTTAATCTTCGTCGTCATTGCGAGATGTTCAACCACGAAGCAATCCCGCGACTCATGCGGGCCGGGATCGCCGCGCCCGGCTGAATCCGCCGGGCTCGCGACGGCATTCTAGGAGGCGGATTCCACGGTTTCGGGAATCTCCGCCGGCTTGTCCAGTTTGGGCGCCGTCACGCCGGCGGCCACGTGGGCCTCGTGCTCTTTCAGGATGGCGTGGGCGTCCTGGGTGATGCGCATGGAGCAGAACTTGGGGCCGCACATGGAGCAGAAGCGGGCCTCCTTGTAGCCTTCCGCCGGCAGGGTGGAATCGTGCTTGGCCTGGGCGGCTTCCGGGTCCAGGGACAGGGCGAACTGGTCCTTCCAGCGGAACTCGAAGCGGGCGCGGGACAGCTCGTCGTCGCGGTCGCGGGCGCCGGGGCGGCCGCGGGCGATGTCGGCGGCGTGGGCGGCGATCTTGTAGGCGATGCAGCCCTGGCGCACGTCCTCGGCGTTGGGCAGGGACAGGTGCTCGGCGGGCGTCACGTAGCACAGGAGCGACGCGCCGGACCAGCCCATGATGGCCGCGCCGATGGCGGAGGTGATGTGGTCGTAGCCGGGGGCGATGTCCGTCACCAGGGGGCCGAGGGTGTAGAAGGGCGCCTCGTGGCACCACTTCTGCTGGATCTCGGCGTTCATTTTCACCAGGTGCATGGGCACGTGGCCGGGCCCTTCGATCATCACCTGGACGTCGTGCTCCCAGGCCTTGAGCGTGAGCTCGCCCAAAACTTTCAGCTCGGCGAACTGGGCCTCGTCGTTGGCGTCGTGCAGGCAGCCGGGCCGCAGGCCGTCGCCCAGGGAGAAGGACACGTCGTAGCGCTTGAAAATTTCGCAGAGCTCGCCGAAGCGCGTGTAGAGGAAATTTTCCTTTTGGTGCGCCATCATCCACTGGGAATGGAGCGCGCCGCCGCGGGACACGATGCCCGTGATGCGGCCCGTGGTAAGGGGCACGAAGTCTTTCAGCACGCCGGCGTGGATGGTCATGTAGTCCACGCCCTGCTTCGCCTGCTTTTCCACTTCGTCCAGGAACAGCTCGGGCGTGATGTCCTCGGGGCGGCCGGCGCGGAGCAGGGCGCCGTAGATGGGCACCGTGCCCACGGGCACTTTGCTGTGCTTGACGACGGCCTCGCGGGTTTCGTCCAGGTTCGCGCCCGTGGACAGGTCCATGACGGTGTCGGCGTGGTATTTGACGGCCATGTCCACCTTCTTCAACTCCTCCTCCAGGGAGGACGTGGTGGCGGAGTTGCCCAGGTTGGCGTTGATCTTGCAGGTGAAGTTCATGCCGATGATCATGGGCTCCAGCTTGTGCTTTAAATGGTTCACGTTGGCGGGGATGATGGCGCGCCCCCGGGCGATCTCCGCGCGGACGAACTCGGGCTCCACCTTTTCCTTTTGGGCGACGAACTTCATTTCCGGGGTGATTTCCCCCCGGCGCGCGCGGTGCATCTGCGTGACGTTGGAACCGTTGCGTTTAGACATGGCTCACCAACCTTTCCCGTTCCACCTTGGCCTGCAAAATTTTTTCCTTCAGCGCGCGGGCGGCCGCCTCGACATCGGCGGCGCCGCAGACGGCACGCACCACGGCGACGCGGTCGGCGCCGGCGCGGACGATTTCCCCCGCGTTGGCCTCGTCGATGCCGCCGATGGCCACGAAGGGAATGCGGACCATCTCCTTGTATTGACGGAGAAGGTCCAGGCCCACGGGCTTGTAGTCGGGTTTCGTGGGCGTGGCGAAAAGGGGTCCGCAGCTCACGTAGTCGGCGCCGTCGCCCTGGGCGGTGAGAGCCTGGCCCAGGGAGTGGGCGGAGCAGCCGACGATTTTGCGGTGGCCCATCATTTGGCGCGCGAAGCGCGCGGGCAGATCGCCCTGGCCCACGTGCACGCCGTCCACGTCGGCCGCCAGGGCCACGTCCACGCGGTCGTTCAAGATGAACAGCGCGCCGGCCGCGTCGCAAATGGCCTGCAGGTCCTTGCAAAGGGAGAGGAGGGCCTTGGCGCCCATGGCTTTTTCCCTCAGCTGGATCATGTCGGCCCCGCCGGCGCAGGCGGCGGACACCATGTCCTGGTAGGTCTGCCCCGGCCGCGGAGCGGTCGTGATGCAGTAAAGGTGAACGTCGGCCAGCGTGGACAAGCGTTTGGGCGCCGTCATTTTATCTCCCGAGGAATCGGGCCGCGGCGGCTTTCTCCGCGGCGTAAAGTTTAAAGCGAACCTTCTTGAAAACAGCCGCGGACCCGGGGGAAACGACCTTGCCGTATTCCTCCAGGACCCGCAGGGCCTCCTGGGCGCGGCGGAAATTGGCGGCGACGAGGCCGCGCAGGTCGCGCTTGCCCTTCTCCGGCACGGTCCGTCCCTCGTCGCGCTCGCTGTCGCGGGCGGACACCAGCTTCGGGTAAGCGGCCCGGGCCGCCCGGTCGAGGGCGTGGCGGAGGCTCCTCAGCGAGCGAAAAAGATCGGGCGAATCCCAAACGAACCGGGCGGTGTCTTCCAAAACCCTCAAGCCTTCGCGAGCGCGGTTCAGGTTCGCGTCCAGAACGCGGAAGACCGACGGCGGGACGCCGGCCGCGCGCCGCCTCCCCGCCTCAGCCCTTGCCATACCTCTTGGCGATGGTCTCGATGATCCCGCTGGTGGAGCGGCCTTCCAGCAAGGGGATGCGGACCACCCGGCCCGCGTGCTCGCGGCCGACGATCTTGTCCCGCGCCCAGTCGCCGCCCTTGATGAGCACGTCGGGCCGCAGGCGCTCGTAAAGCTCGGCCGGCGTGTCCTCGTCGAAAAACGTCACGTAGTCCACGGGGCGCAGGCTCGCCATGAGGAGGGCCCGATCCTCCAACGGGAGGATGGGCCGGCGGCGGCCCTTGAGGCGCCGCACGGAGGCGTCCGAGTTCAGAGCCACCACCAGGATATCGCCCTGAGACTTGGCCGCCTCCAAAACCTTCAGGTGCCCCGCGTGGACCAAATCGAAACAGCCGTTGGTGGCCACCACTTTTTCCCGGGGGCGGCGCTTGCGCAGCTCGCGGACCAGCTCGTCCGGCGGCAGGACGCGTCCAGGCTTAGGAAGAAGCTTCTTGCCGGCGGCCACGAAATCGGGGGCGGCTACTTCTTCTTTTGTTTCTGAGGAAAAAGGCTGTCCTCCACCAGGGAGCAGAGGGTGTGGAGCAGGGCCAAATGGCCTTCCTGGATGCGGGCCGTGCGCTGGGACGGCACTTGGAGGCAGACGTCCACCAGGTCCTTGAGCTTGCCGCCGTTCTGGCCCGTCCAGCCGATGATCACGGCGCCCTGCTTTTTGGCCAGCTTGGCGGCCTCCAGGACGTTGGCGGAATTGCCCGAGGTGGAGATGGCCACCACCACGTCTCCGCGCTGGAGCAGGCCGTCCAGCTGGCGGGAAAAAACCTGGTCGTAATCGTAATCGTTGGCGATGGCCGTGAGGGCGGAGGTGTTCGTGGTGAGGGCCACCGCCGGAAGGCCGCGGCGGTCTTTCTCGAACCGGCCGGACAGCTCGGCGGTCAGGTGCTGGGCGTCGGCGGCGGAACCGCCGTTGCCGAAAGCCACCACCTTGCGGCCCTTGCGCAGGGCGTCGGCCAGGATCTGGGCCGCGCGCTCGATGAGAGGCGCCTCGTGGGCCAGCTGGCGCAGGTTGCGGCTGGACTCCCACAGCATGGCGACGATCTGCTGTTGAACGGGGCTCGCGGTTTGAGCGGAGCCGTTGGTTTTCATGACGGCCGCCTGGGCGGCGGAGAGCGAAAAGCGGAGAGCGCAGGGCCGCGCGAAAACGCCTTCCCTTTGCGCGTCACGCGGCCACCGCCCGCACGGCCAGATGCTTCTGGATGAAATCCGTGGTCACGTCGCCGCGGCGGAAAGCGTCGTTGGCCAGCACCTCGCGGTGGAAGGGGATGGTGGTCTTCACGCCTTCCACGGAAAATTCCCGCAGGGCCCTTTCCATGCGGTGGATGGCGTCCATGCGGCCGGGCCGGCCCAGCACGATGAGCTTGGCCAGCAGGCTGTCGTAATAGGTGGGCACCGCGTAGCCCGGATAAATGTGTGTGTCCAGGCGCACGCCGGGCCCGCCCGGCAGGATCAAGCCCGTGATGCGCCCCGACGACGGCATGAAGTTGTTGGCCGGGTCCTCGGCGTTGATGCGGCACTCGATGGCGTGGCCGCGGATCTGGATGTCGTCGGTGTCGAACGGGACCTCCTCGTCCATGGCGGTGCGGATCTGCTCCTTGATGAGGTCGATGCCCGTGACCATTTCCGTCACGGGGTGCTCCACCTGGATGCGGGTGTTCATCTCCATGAAATAGAAATCGTCCGCGGCGGAATCGTAGAGGAATTCGATGGTGCCCACGGTGCGGTATTTGACGGCGCGGGCCGCCAGGCGGGCGGCCTTGCCCATTTTCTTGCGCATTTTTTCGCTGATGGCCGGGGAGGGCGATTCCTCGATGAGCTTCTGGTGCCGGCGCTGGACCGAGCAGTCGCGCTCGGGGAAGCTCACCACGTTGCCGTGGGAATCCGCCAGCACCTGCACCTCCACGTGCCGGGGCGACTTCAAATATTTTTCGATGTAGACGTCGCCGTTGCCGAAGCCGGCCATGGCCTCCCGCTGGGCGGTGAGGATGGACTCGCGGAGGAACGCCTCGTCCTCCACCACGCGCATGCCCTTGCCGCCGCCGCCGGCCTTGGCCTTGACGATGACGGGGTAGCCGATCTTCTTGGCGATCTTGTGCAGCTTGGGGTCGTCGGGGCTCACGCACCCGTCGGAGCCGGGCACCACGGGCACCCCGTAGTCCTGCATGATCTTGCGCGCCTCGGCTTTGTCGCCCATCTTCTTGATGGCGTCCTTGGACGGGCCGATGAAGGTGATGTGGCAGGACTCGCAGACCTCGGCGAAATGGGTGTTTTCCGACAGGAAGCCGTAGCCGGGGTGGATGGCGTCGGCGCCGGTGATCTCGGCCGCGGAGATGATGGCCGGGATGTTCAGGTAGCTCTCGGACACGGGGCCCGGGCCGATGCAGACGGATTCGTCGGCCCAGCGCACGTGCAGGGATTCCCGGTCGGCGTCGGAGTGGACGGCGACGGTGGGGATGCCCAGCTCGCGGCAGGCGCGGATGACGCGGACGGCGATCTCGCCGCGGTTGGCGATGAGTATTTTTTTGAACATGCGCGGCTCCGCCGCCGTCATCGGGCGTCCGCCGGCTCGATCTCGAAAAGCTTCTGGCCGTACTCCACGGGCTTTCCGTTCTCAACGAAAGTTCTCACGATGCGGCCGGAGGCGTCGCAGACCACGTCCTTGGGGATCTTCATGGCCTCCACCACGGCCACGCGCTGGCCGGCCTTCACCTCGTCGCCGTCCATGACCAGGGGCGGGCGGTCCTTGCCGGCGGAGCGCCAGAACGTGCCCACCATGGGGGAATGAACGATGTGCGTCTTGGGCGGCGCCTCGGCGGCCGGCGCGGCCGGCTCGGGGGCGGGGGCCTCGGCCTCGGCGGGAGCGGCGGCGCGCTTGAACGCCACGCGGCGGCCGGCCTTCTCCCAAACGACCTCTTCCAAATCGACGGACTTGGCGAATTCCAGCAGAGCCTTAAGCGGGCTTTCGGCGGTTTCGGCTTCCGGAGCCATGGACGTTCCTCCCTCGCGGCTTTTCAACAGGCCCAGCGCCACGTCAGACCCTCTCCACGTATTCGCTGGTGCGCGTGTCCACGCGGATGCTGTCGCCTTCTTTCACGAAAAGGGGCACTTGGACCTCCATGCCGTTCTCCAGGGTGGCCGGCTTCACCATGTTGGAAACGGAATCGCCCTTGATGCCGGGCACCGTGCTTTCCACTTTCAAAGTCACGTTGGCGGGAAGCTCCAGGCCCAGGAATTCTTCCTCCAGGAAGAGGGCCTGCACTTCCATGTTTTCCGTCAAGAACCGGGCCGCGTCGCCCAGTTGCTCCTTGGGCAGGGAAACCTGGTCGTAGCTCTCCGGGTCCATGAAAGTGTAGTTGTCGCCGTCGGCGTAAAGGAACTGCCGCTTCTTGCGCGAGAGGTCCACCTCGCGGAACCGCTCGCCGGACTTGAAGGTGCGCTCGATGGTGGAGCCGGTGCGCACGTTGCGAAGCTTCACGCGCAGCATGGCGCCCCCCTTGCCGGGTTTGTGGTGCTGGAACCAGACCACCTGGTAGACCGCGCCTTCGTGCTCGAAAACCGTGCCGTTGCCCATCTGGGATGTGTCGATCATAGGGATAAAGGCGTGAACGGTGAACGGTGAAAGGAAAAATCGGCTTCCGGCCTCGGTCTTTCCCATTCGCTATTCACGATTCACCGTTCACGCCGTTAAAATTTCGTTTCCTTTCTCGGTGACCAGCATTGTGTCCTCAATCCGCACGCCGAACTTGCCGGGCAGGTAGATGCCGGGCTCCACCGTGAGGACCATGCCGGGTTTAAGGAGGTCGGGGCTTTTGGCGCGGATCCAGGGCGGCTCATGGATGTCTATGCCCACCCCGTGGCCCGTGCTGTGGACGAAATACCGCCCGTACCCGGCCTTGGAAATGATCCGGCGGGACGCCGCGTCCACCCGGCCCCCCGTGGAGCCCGGACGCGCCTCCCGAATGCCGGCGTGTTGGGCGGCTTGGACTATATTGTAGATGCGTCGGAATAACGGGGGCATTTTACCGTATTGAAGGGTACGCGTCAAGTCCGAGCGGTAGCCCCCCACCGTGCAGCCGATGTCGAAAATGACGGGCTGGTTTTTGGCCAGCCGGGTCTCCCCGGGAACGTGGTGGGGCAGAGCCGTGTGGGGCCCCATGGCCACGATGAGATCGAAAGCCACGCGCTGGGCGCCCCCGCGGTGGTAAAAGGTCTGCAATTCGGCGGCCAACTGCCGTTCCGTGACGCCGAGGCGGAGCCGTCCCTTGATGAAATCTATGGACAGGGCGGTCAGGTGGCAGGCGCGGCTCAGGCAGGCCAGTTCGTCTTTGTCTTTAAGGATGCGCAGGGCCGCCGCCGGGCACTCCGCCGGGACAACGCCTTCCTTGGCCAGGGCCGCCCCCAGCCGGTAGTTCACCTGCTCGGGATCGAAGCCCACCCGCTTGTGACGGTGCCGGGTCCGCAGTTCGCGGAGCGTCTTGAGGAGGCGCTTGCCGACCACGAGCCGGCAGCCCTCGGTGTTCTCCCGCACCTGCCCGGCCAACAGGGCGGAGCAAAGGAGCCAAGCCCCCTGGGCGCTGAAATAACCGTAAAACCCCTCGGACAGGAACCCGGTCAGGTAATAAAGGTCCGACTGGCCGGACACGAAGAAGGCGTCCAGCTTGCGCTCTTTCAGGAGCGCGGCGAAT
>JBQTIM010000071.1:0-8421 GCA_052388135.1 Elusimicrobiota bacterium | reverse complement strand
GAATCTGCGCTGGATCGCTGAAAAAATACCGTCGCGCGACGTTTACGGCCTCGACATCAACGAAAACGCGGTTCGGGAGGTGCGCCGGCAATTTCCGGGCATCAACGTGCTCTGGTCTCCGGCGCGCGACATAGCCTTCCGGGACGGATGGTTCGAGCTTGTTTTCACGGCCGGCGTCCTCATCCATCAGCCGGAGGAATCTTTGCGCGCGGTCATGCGCGAAATCGTGCGATGCTCCCGGCGATGGGTGCTGTGCATGGAATACTTCGCCGAACGGACCGTGGAGGTGCCTTACAGAGGACAGGCCGGGGCCTTGTTCAAGCGCGATTACGGCGCCATCTACCGCGAGGAATTCCCTTCGCTGGCGCTGCGGGAGACGAACCGCCTGACCCGGGAGCAGGGATGGGACGATGTGACTTATTGGCTTTTCGAAAAGCAGCGCGGATGAGGCGCGTGCTTCTCATTCAGGCGCGCATGGGGTCGAGCCGCCTGCCCGGGAAGGTCATGATGGATATTGAAGGGGAAACGATGCTCGCGCGCGTCGTGCGGAGGGTCCGGCGCGCCGCGTCGGCCGACGTGGTGGCCGTGGCAACCACCTCGTCCGAAAAAGACGAGGCCGTCGCGCGCCACGCCCGCGAGTTGGGCGTGGAGGCGTTCCGCGGCGATGAGGAAAAGGTTCTGGATCGCTACTATGAGGCGGCCCGGTTTTTCCGCGCCGACGCCGTCATCCGCATCACGGCGGATTGTCCGTTGGCGGATCCGGAATTGGTGGATAAGGTTGCGGAAGCGTTTGAAAGCGCCGGCCCGCCGGCGGATTTTGCGGCCAACACGCTGCAACGGACTTATCCTCACGGTTTGGACGTCGAGATGTCGTCTTTTTCGGCCCTGGAGCGCGCTTGGGAAGAGGCGGATAAACCGTACCAGCGCGCCCATGTTTATCCCTACATTTACGAGCATCCTGAAAAATTTTCCCTCGTGAGCGTGGTGGATGGCTCCGATCGCTCCGACTTGCGGTGGACGGTGGACACGGCCGAGGATTTGGCGTTTGTCCGCGAGGTCTACAGGCGGCTGGGCGGCGATGGGTTGTTTTCCTGGCGCGAGGTGCTGGGCCTCCTGGAGCGCGAGCCGCATCTGTCGGCTCTGAACCGGGGCGTCCGCCAAAAAGCCGTGGAGGAAGGTTAGATGGCAGCAGGCTCGGGTTTGGCGCTCATTCTTCGCGCCGATGGGGGACTTCGCGGGGGGGCGGGCCATTTGATGCGTTGCCTGGCCCTGGCGCAGGCGTGGCAGGATTCAGGCGGCCTCTCGCAAATGGCCTGCGCGGAAGCGGGTCCATTTCGGGATCGATTTCAATCGGAAGGAATCCTGTGCCATGAAGTGGCCGCGCCGCCGGGGAGCCGGGACGACGCGTTGGAGACGGCGCGGCTGGCCCAGGAGGCCGAGGCGGCATGGGTGGCGGTGGACGGCTATCATTTTGACGGAGAGTATCAGCGGACTTTAAAAGAATCCGGGTTCCGCGTTTTGGCCTTGGATGATTTCGGACACGCCGGCCGGTATGAGGCGGACATCGTTTTGAATATGAACCTCGGCGTCGACGAAAAGATCTATCGGGAGCGGTCCGCGGAAGGCCTTTTGTTGCTCGGGCCTCGTTATGCCCTTTTGCGGCGGGAATTTCTGCGGCGGCAAAGAGCCGAAAAGTTTGCAGACGGAGCGGCGCGAAGGATTTTGGTGGCCATGGGAGGAGCCGACGCGGACAACGCAACCGGGAAAGTTTTGAAGGCCCTCGGCGGCTTCGGGGTTCCCGGGACTGAAGTTCGGGTGGCGGTGGGCGCCGCGAACCCGCATCGTACGGCGTTGGAGGAAATGGCCGCCCGCGTCCCTGTTTCCTGCAAGGTGGAAGCGGATGCGCCCGATATGTCCGAGCTGATGGCCTGGGCCGAAGCGGCCGTTTCCGCCGGCGGCACGACATGCTGGGAGCTGGCCTACATGGGGGTGCCTTTTTTGACGGTTGTTCTGGCCGACAATCAGCGGATTGTCGCCGATGGTTTGGCGAAGGCCGGCGCGGCGGAAAATCTGGGCTGGCACGGCGATTTGGAGTCTGCGGACATCGCCCGGCGCCTCGAAAGCCTGTTGAAGTCGCCGGAAAAACGCCGCTCCATGGGGGCGCGAGGCCGGGAACTTGTGGATGGCCAGGGGCCGGACCGGATCCTCATGCTCTTAAAAGGGGAAAGCCTGCGCCTGCGGCCGGCGCGTCCGGAAGACGCCCGGCAGCTGTGGGCGTGGGCCAACGATCCGGAGGCGCGCCGCCGTTCCTTTTCTCCCGAACCCATCTCGTGGGAGACGCATGCGGCCTGGTTCGACGCACGTTTGAAGGATCCCGGGTGCCGCTTTTTCGTGGCCGTGGATCATGAGGACGCGCCGGTGGGCCAGGCGCGGTTTCAACTGTCCGGCCAAAAGGCGGAAATGTCGGTCAGCGTGGAAGGCGGCCGGCGCGGAAAGGGACGCGGCACGGATATCATCCGGTTGGCCGCCGAAATGGTCTTGCGCAAAGGCCCGACCGTCGTCATCGAGGCTTTCGTGAAGGCCGACAACCCGGCGTCCCTGCGGGCTTTTGAAAAAGCCGGTTTCCGGCGGGCCGGATCGGAAGTTCGCGGCGGCTGCCAGGCGGTACGTTTCTTGAGGGGGGAGGAGCTTTGAACACGCTGACGATCAACGGCCGCCGGGTGGGGTGGGGCGAGCCGGTGTATATTGTGGCGGAGATGTCGGCCAACCACCATGGGAGGTTCGACGAGGCCGTCCGAATCCTTCGCGCCGCCAAGGAGGCGGGAGCCGACGCCGTGAAGCTCCAGACCTACACGGCGGACACCATGACCATCCCCTGCGACGATAAGCTTTTCCGTGCCGGCGAAGGAACTCTCTGGGAGGGCCGGACCCTTTACGATCTCTACAAGGAGGCCCACACGCCTTGGGATTGGCAGCCGAGGTTAAAGGAAATCGCCGACGGACTTGGGCTGGACCTTTTTTCCAGTCCCTTCGACGCGTCTTCCGTGGAGTTCCTGGAAAAAATGCGGGTGCCTGTCTACAAGATCGCTTCTTTCGAATTGGTGGACATTCCTTTGATCCGGTTGGTGGCCGGAACAGGAAAACCCGTGATCATGTCCACCGGCATGGCTTCGGCCTCCGAGATCGAAGAAGCCGTGTCCGCCGCGCGAGAAGCGGGGGCGCGCGAAATTTTGCTTCTTAAATGCACCAGCGCCTACCCCGCCCCTCCCGATGAAATTCACTTGCGGACCCTTCCCGATTTGGCGGCCAAGTTCCAAACGCCCGTCGGCCTTTCGGACCACACGCTCGGCATCGCCGTGCCTTTGGCGGCGGCGGCCCTGGGGGCCTGTCTCATCGAAAAGCACATCACCATGTCTCGGACGGCCGGCGGACCTGACGGAGCCTTTTCTCTGGAACCCCAGGAATTCAAAACCATGGTGGATGGCCTGCGATCCGTGGAAAAGGCCTTGGGCGGCGTCCGCTACGGCCCCGGTCCCCATGAGGCCAGGAGCCTTGCGTTTCGGCGGTCCCTCTTCGTGATTCGCGATATGCGTGCCGGGGAAACCTTCACGGTTGAAAACGTCCGCGCCATTCGCCCCGGACAGGGTCTCCACACGCGGCACTTGGGAGAAGTGCTCGGGCGCCGCGCGACCACCGGGATTCGACGGGGAACGCCGCTCGCTTGGACTTTGGTCGAAGGTGGGGAGAGCCGGTGAAAGTCCTCTTTTGCGCGGCGGGCTGCGCCAGCCCGTTCATTCGCGACGTGATCCGGCTTTTCCTCCAGGAGTGGGACGACCGCATTGAAAGGGCCTATTATCTGATCGGCGATAAGTTCTATTTCGATCTTCTGAGCCGCGAACCGCCGATCCCAAAGCTGACCCTCCTTTATCAGCATGAACGCTTCAATCCGTTCCTGCTCCGTCCGGTGAACCCGGAGAGGCTGAAACATTTCGAGGCGCGTTACGGGATCCCTCATTTGTGGCGATACGTGGTTTCCGAAAGGTTGCTGGAGGGCAAGACCAACGAGCAGAAGACAAGTTTTCTCTATGCCTATTTGGACTATTTCGACGCCCTCCAGCGCGAGTTGAAGCCGGATGTTTTCGTCGGCGGCGACATCGACTGTTTGACGGCTTGGGTGGCCAACGAGGTGTTCAAGATCAACGACGTTGTCACGCTGCAGATCCAGGCCAGCCGTTTGCCGGGCAGAGTCCACATCGGAGACAACGCCATCGAGCAGCTTCCTTTCCTGCAGGAGACTTATGAGCGTTTTGAGAAGGAAGGCCTTTCTCCGCAGGACGAGCAGCGTGCCCGGGAAATCGTCATGGGCTACCGGGTGCGCCAGCAGAAGCCCAGCTACTACGTTTCCCTCCCGCGTCCGCGCTGGTTTCCGCGGCCTCAGGCGTTCTTCAAGGCCTTGTGGAACCATTTGAAGTACAGGGACGAGTTTTTCGACCAGCCTTTTTGGCGGGTGGTTGTTCAAAGCGCTTTGATCCGCCTGAGGACGGTTTATCATCAAAGCCTCAACCCGTTTCTGAGCCGCGTTTCGTGGCCCGAGGAAGAAAAATACTTCTATTATCCCCTGTCTCTGGAGCCGGAGACAGCCTTGCTGATGATCGGCTGGCGAAACCGGGATCAACTCCGGCTCATCCGTCAAATCGCCGAGGCCCTTCCGGCCGGCCACAAGCTGTACGTGAAAGAGCATCCGGGCATGCTGGTGGGGAAAAGACCGTTGGGCTTCTACCGCGAACTGGCCCGCACCCCTGGGGTCCGGTTGATCGACCGGGGCGTGGACAGCTACCGCCTCATCCCTTCGGCGGTGGGCGTGGTCACCGTGACGGGGACGGTTGGTTTGGAGGCCGTGGCTTCGGGCAAGCCCGTCGTTCTCATCGGCCGCGCCGCTTACGAGCGATGCCCCGGCGTCATCCGCGTGCGTGATCTGGAGGAGCTCCCGGCGGCCCTCTCCTCCTTGCGGAACGGATTCGTTGCCAACGAGCGCTCGCTTCAGAATTTCTTGCTCGCGTATGAGAAAAGGACGTCCCCGGGATTGTGGGGAATCGTGGTCAAGCACGGGGTCTTGGACCCTCGCGTGGCCGACAAGGACAACGTCCGTAGGCTGGCGGACGGCATCTCGAATGAGATTCGGCTCCGTTTGGAACGGCGTTTGGCGGGGCTCGGTGCCTAAGACCTTCCTGGTTTATGGCGCTCGCGGCTCGGCGTTCGCACTCACCCGCGCTTTAAAGGAAGCGCTTGGCATGGGGGGCGACTTGCCGCGTTGCGCCTACCTTTTGGAAGACAAGGGCGACGCGCGGGTGGCCGCCTCCTTGCTGCCGTCGGTCGATGTCCGGTATCTTTACGACGGATGGAACCGTTCTTCGCAAGGCGCTTACACGGCCGAGGATTTGACGCGGTGGGAGGCCATGTACGGTGTGCCTCATCTGCGGCCTTACATGGTTTGCGATCCGGCTTGGAGCGGGCTTTCCGATGAAGAGGGGTGGGGCCGCCTGGCTGCCCACATCCTTCGCTTTGAAGATGCGCTGGCCCGTATCGCGCCGGACGGCTTTCTGGGAGGGGCGGTCGAAGGGTTTTCGTCGTGGCTCTTCTTCAATATGTGCCGCCGCCGGCATGCAAACTCTTTTTTGCTCATCCCCTCCGGGCTGGGAGGATTTGTTTTCCAAGCCGAAGACGCTCAGGGCCGCCTCCGTGTCCGGACCTCGTACGAAAGGTTCGTTCGGGAAGGCCCCCCCCGCGACTTGGTTGACCGCGCGAAAGGTTGGATCGACCGTTCCTGGGGGGACTGTTCCCCGCAGGCAACCGTTTTCAATCCCTGGACCGCGGCCAAGGCCGCAAGGCTCGCGAGGCGGATCACAGCAGAGCCGCCGGCGGGAGAGAAATTTTTTTATTTCCCTCTCCGCCCGGACGATGATCCTCAGCTGCGTGTGTCCGCCCTGCGGTTCCGGGACCAATTGAATCTGATCCAGCTCATCGCCGAAAGCCTGCCCATGGACGGCTGGCTTTATGTGCGCGAGGACCCGCGGGTTCCCCTGGGGAGCAGGCCGTGGGCGTTTTATCGCCGGTTTTTCGATCTGCCTCGCGTGCGCCTGCTGTCGCCGCGCCTGGAGGAGCGACAGGTTATCGGGCGTTCCCTGGGCGTTTTGACCACGGGTTGTCCGTCTGGGTGGCGGGCCGTTTTGAGCGGGAAACCCGTCTTTTTGTTCGGCTCTGGTTTTTATGAGGAATTTCACGAAGGCGTCCGGCGCATCGTGGATTTGGAGGAACTTCCTGCCATGCTGAAAGAACCGATGCGGGCGTCCGGCGGCCAAATGGGAGCTTTGTGTTACGCGGCCGCCCTCATGCAAAAATCCGACGCCGCTTTCCTGCCCCAAAATGCGGACCCTCCCGCCGCTCGGGAGCGGGCCCTTTCGGCGGAAAACGTCGGCCGCCTCGCGGAGATTTTCCGGCGGCGGATGGAAGGACCGCCGCTGTGAGAATCGGGGTCGACGCCCGGCTTTTGATGGATCGCTCCGGGACGGGAATGCGGAGCTTCCTTTATCACCTTCTGGACGAGCTTTGGCGGATGGATCATGAGAACGAATATTTTCTGTACGCCACCGGGCCCTTGCACCTGCCGTTCGATCCCAAATCCTCTTCCCGCTGGCACGTCCGGGTCGGGAGCGGACCCTTGGCTCGTGTGAACCTGCTTTGGCTGCAGACCGGATTGAACCTTCAGGCGCGGCGCGACCGGATCGACGTTTTTCTGGGGCCCCGTCATGCGCTGCCCTACTTCTTGAAATTGTTCCGGCCGGGCGCGCGCCTGGCGGTCGTCTTGTTCGACGCGAACCCGGTGTACGTTCCCGGCACCACGCCTCTTAAGACATGGCTGTACAACACGGCCATGTTTTTCTTAAGCGCATGGTTGTCGGACCGCGTCATCACCACCTCCGAGTCCAGCCGCGCAGATCTTGTCCGCCTCGCGCGTCTGTCGCCCGACAAAATTCACGTGGCTTACGGCGCGGCCAACGCCGAAATCTTTTTTCCTCGCCCGCGGCCCGAGGCGGCGGCCTTCTTGAAAGAGAAGTTCGGCATCAACAAGCCTTTTGTCTTGTCGGGAGACGTTTACAACCCCCGCAAGAATTTTGCGTCTGTTTTAGAGGCTTATGACGCGCTTCCCGCGGAATTGAAGGAACGCTTCGACTTGGTCGGGACGGGTTCGCCGGCCCGGTTCTATCCGTCTTTCCCATTGGATGACTTGATCCGGCGGAAGGGGCTGCAGGATCGAGTCCGCTTGGTGGGTTTGGTCAACCATTTGGAGATGCCTTATTTTTACGCGGGCGCGAGCCTGTTCCTTTACCCTTCCCTTTACGAGGGATTCGGACTGCCCATTGTGGAGGCTATGTCGTGCGGATGTCCGGTGGCGACCTCGAACGTTTCCTCCATGCCGGAAGCGGCGGGGGACGCCGCGGTTCTGGTCTCTCCCGGCGATGTCGGCGCCTTGCGGGGCGCCATGATGGACATTTTGCCCAATCCTTCCCGTGCCGCCGCCATGGCCCGCGCCGGCTTGGAAAACGCCCGGCGGTTTTCCTGGAATCGCTACGCTCGGGAAGTGCTCGACGCTTGCTTGTCCGTGAAAGGGCCTCGTGCCTGACGACGGGTTGTCCCGCAGGATCGCGGGGCATTCCATCCACAACATTTTTTCCATGGGCGTCAAATACGCCGCTCGTCTGTTGTTCGCCCTCGTCATCGGCAAGGCGTTCGCGCCCGCTCAGTTCGGCGTCTACACGCTCATCACCACCTCCGTCACCTTGATCAGTTACCTTTGCCAGATGGGAACCGCCTCCTATTATATGTTCAAGATCCCGGGAAAGCCTCCTGAGGAGGGCTTGCGCATATTCAAGAGCGTTTTGATTTATGAGGCGGGATTGGCCGCCCTGATCCTGGGCGGGCTGGGCTTTTGGCCGCGATTGCGCGAATATTTTTTCGGCTATTTCCAAATCCCGGACGCGCAGCGGGCTTTTTATTGGATGGTTCCTCTTATCGTTGCGGATATCTTGGCTTTGGAATTTTACCGCTATTTGGCTACGGTCAAGCGGATATCCGAGAGCAACTGCGTGAGCTTGTTCCAGCTTGCCGTTTGGGTCTTCCCATTGGCGGCATGGGCTGGCTTGGCCAAGGGGACCCTGACTGTGGAGATCATTCTTTCCTTCTGGCTTGCCGGGAGCGTGACGGCCGCGGTTTATGGGGCATGGCGGATATCGCCATCAGCGCTTTGGCGAGCTCCGGCCAGTTTTCACATATACAAGCGGGCCGCCTTGTTCGGCTTTCCCTTGCTGTTGTCCGGGCTTTCGCAAATCGTCATCGATTATTCGGACAGGTCTTTCCTTGCGA
>JBQTIM010000070.1:0-5218 GCA_052388135.1 Elusimicrobiota bacterium | reverse complement strand
GCCGCGGCCTTCGGCCTGTTCGAAGGGCAGGCGGCGGTGATGATCCACACGGGCTCCCGGGGCTGCGGCTATCAGATTTGCGAGGATTCCCTGGCCGTGATGCAGGGCGCGTCGCGCAAGTACGGTTTCGTTCTGCCGGACCGCCAGCTTTGCTGCGCGCCGTTCTCCTCGCCCGAGGGGCGCGCCTATTTCGGCGCCATGTCGGCGGGCGCGAACTACGCCCGCGCCAACCGCCAGGCCATCACCCACAACGTGCGGGAAGCGTTCCAGCGGGCTCTGGAAATTTCGCCGCGGGACCTGGGCATGGATGTGGTTTATGATGTTTGCCACAATATCGGGAAGGTGGAAGAGCACGCCGTGGGGGGAAAAAAGAGGAAGGTCCTCGTGCACAGAAAAGGCGCCACGCGGGCGTTCCCGGCGGGCCATCCCGACGTGCCCGAGAAATACCGCGCCGTGGGCCATCCGGTCATCATTCCGGGCACCATGGGCACGTTTTCCCACGTGGCGGTGGGCACCGAGCGCGCCCTGGCGGAAACTTTCGGCACCACGTGCCACGGCGCGGGGCGGGCGCTGTCGCGGAAATCGGCCGCCAAGCTGGCCGACGGGCGCGAGGTGGAGGGCCGGCTCAAGGCCCGGGGGATCGCGGTGCGCACGTCCTCCTACCGCGGCCTGGCCGAGGAGGCCCCTGCGGCCTACAAGGACGTGGACGACGTGGTGAACGTTTGCCTCGGAGCGGGTTTGGTGAGGAAAGTGGCCCGGCTGGCCCCGCTGGGGGTCGTGAAAGGATAAACGATGGACAAACCTTCGGAAAAACCGGAAAGGCGGCATCGCGAACGCCGCCTGCGCGACAGGCTAAAATCCAAGCTGGCCATTTCGCTGGGGCTGTTGTTCCTGGCCGGCCTGTCCCTGGCCGCGTATTCCTTTTATTTCGAGCCGAACCGGCTCGTGGTGCGGCGGCAAAGTTTCGCGCTTGAAAACTGGCCCGCCGGCGCCCGGCCCCTGCGCATCGCCGCCCTGGCCGACATCCACGTGGGCTCGCCCTACATCGGCATGACCAAGATGGAAAAGATCGTGAAGACCTGCAACGCCCTGGAGCCGGACGTCGTGGTCCTCCTGGGGGATTACGTCATCCTCGGCGTTCTGGGCGGACATTTCGTCGAGCCGGAGGACATCGGCCCGAAGCTCGCGGGCCTCAAGGCGCGCCACGGCGTCTACGCGGTGCTGGGCAACCACGACTGGTGGTACGACGGCTTCCGCATCCAGCGCGCCCTCGAGGCGGCGGGGATAAAAGTTTTGGAGGACGAAGCCGTGGCCCTGGATCACGAAGGCCGCCGCGTCTGGCTCGTCGGCGTGGCGGACAAGTGGACGCGCCGGCCCAACATCGAGCGCGCGCTGGCGCCCGTTCCCGAGGGGGAGCCGGCGGTGGTGATCACCCACAACCCCGACGTGTTCCCGCTCCTGCCGCCCAAAGCCGGGCTGACCCTGGCCGGCCACACCCATGGCGGCCAGGTGAAACTTCCGCTCATGGGCCGGCCCATCGTGCCCTCCCGCTACCGCGAGCGTTACGCCGCGGGAGCCGTGCGGCGCGGCTCCCAGCACATGTACGTCAGCTCCGGCATCGGCACCAGCGTCCTCCCCGTGAGGTTCCGCGTCCCGCCCGAGATCGCCTTCATATCGGCGGGCGGATCGGTGGAATGACGCGGCCGGCCCGCCCCCGGGCGGCGGGAGAGCGGTTTTCCAGGCCGTAATTCCTTTCCGGACCGCCGGCAACGGCCGCGACCGCCCGCCGCGTGGACCCTCCGAATCCTATCTGATAAGATAGCCTCCATGCTGGACCTCAAACTCCTTCGCTCCGATCCCGAGGCCGTCCGCCGGGGCCTGAAAAGCCGCGGCGGCCGGTCCTTGCCCGCTTTGGAGCAGCTCATTTCTCTCGACGACCAGTGGCGCCTCGTCAACGGCGAAGCCGAAACCCTGCGGGCCGCCAGGAACAAGGCCGCCGACGAGATCGGCCGCCTCAAACGCGACAAAAAGGACGCCTCCGCCCTCATCAAAGAGATGGAAAGCGGCAAGGCCCGCCTGAAGGAGCTGGAGGAAAAAGCCGCGGCGCTGGAGGCTTCCCTCGCGGAAGGGCTTCTGGGCCTGCCCAATTTGCCGGATCCGTCGGCGCCGGAGGGAGGCGGTCCTTCCGACAACCGCGAGGTCCGGCGGCACGGCGAGGCCCGGCCCCTGCCCGGCGCGCGGGACCACCAAGACCTGGGCGAGGCGCTGGGGATTTTGGACATGGCCCGGGGAGCCAAACTGGCGGGCGCGCGTTTCGCCGTCCTGGCCGGCGACGGCGCGCGGCTGGAGCGCGCCCTCATCTCCTACATGCTGGACCTCGCCGCCGAGCACGGCTACCTGGAAATTTTTCCGCCTTTCCTCGCCAACGGCGCGTCCCTGACGGGCACGGGCCAGCTCCCCAAGTTCGCCGAGGAGCTTTACGCCTGCAAGGAGGACGACCTCTACCTCATCCCCACCGCCGAAGTTCCCCTGACGAACCTCCACCGCTCGGAAACTCTCGAGGAAGGCGATCTGCCGCGGGCCCTCTGCGCCTACACGGCTTGCTTCCGCCGCGAAGCGGGCTCCTACGGCAAGGACACGCGGGGGCTCATCCGCAACCACCAGTTCAACAAGGTGGAGCTGGTCCGCTTTTGCCGGCCCGAAGACTCGCCGCGGGAGCTGGAGCTTCTCACCGGCCACGCCGAGGAAGTTCTGAAAAGGCTGGGCCTTCCCTACCGCGTGATGGAGCTGTGCGCCGGCGACCTGGGTTTCTCCGCGGCCAAAACTTATGATTTGGAGGTCTGGATGCCGGGGGACAAAAGCGGCGCCGGGCAGGGCGCCTGGCGGGAGATATCGTCCTGCTCCACTTTCGCGGATTTCCAGGCGCGCCGCATGGACATCCGCTTCAAGCGCAAGGACGGCGGGCGGGCGTTCGTCCACACCCTCAACGGCTCGGGCCTGGCCGTCGGGCGCACGGCGGCGGCGATTTTGGAAAACTTCCAGCAGCCCGACGGTTCCGTGGCCGTGCCGGAAGTCCTCCGCCCTTATTTGCGAAAGGACCGGCTCATGCCCCGATGATGAGCCCCGGCGCCAACGACAAGAAAAAAGACGGCCAGTTGGTTTCCAACGTCCGAGTCCAACTGGTGCGGCGCTGGATAGACACCAGCAGGCTGGACGTGTATGTGGAAAAAGGGAGCGTCGAAATCCACGGATCTCTGGTGTTCTCCAACATGGTATCTCCGACCGAGGCCGAATTCGCCCGGGAAATCCGAGGCGTGGAAACGGCCGTGCGCACGGTTCACGGCGTCCGCGACCTGCATTGGAAACTGGCGAACTGGGAGAAGGTCGGCCTGCGCTGGAAAAAGAAGAGGGGCGGAGGTCCCGGCTAGCCCGGATTCCCCGGTCGGGCGCGAGGACCGAGACGGAAAAGACGGGGATTTTTGCGAAACAAAAAAGTGAGAGCGCAGCCCGGACCACGGCCGAACTTTTTTTGAAGGAAAAAGCCCGGGATTTTTCGTCGAATCCCGCGATCCAACCGGGGAATTCGGGCTAGTGTGGTGTCGCATAAGTCTCTTGACTTATTAGGATGTCATTGCGAGCCGAAGGCGAAGCAATCCCAGGGGCCGCCTGCGCTGAAAAACGATTCTCGGTGCACTGAAAGCTGGGATTGCTTCGTCGCAGACAACGCTCCTCGCAATGACATAAGTAAAGAAGTGTTGGAGACACTACACTAATTCAGACCGGGTCGGTCGCCGCGGCGCCGGGACAGTCGGCGGCGGTCCACGGCGAACCGGCTGCCGGTTTGGTTTTTGGCGAACTTTTTCATTTCGGCGCCGATCTGGGACACCTCGCCCAGGGATTGGATCTGCCGTTGGGCGTTGGTCACCACGCCGATGGCCACGCTGACGATGGGATGGAACACCTGCTGCCCGCGGCGGTCCGTGACGGCCAGGCCGCGGCGCGACAGGTCCTCGGCGTCGTAGAAGCGGACGATGCCCCGGTCGAACTCCCGCAGGATCGTCTCGCAAAGCGGCGCCGCCCGCTCGGGAACTGTGATGATCACGAAATCGTCGCCGCCCACGTGACCGATGAAGTCCCTGGAGGGCTCGGCCGCCGCCGATTCCCTCAGCACCTGGGCCGTGAAACGGATCACGTCGTCGCCCCGCAGGAAGCCGTAGCGGTCGTTGAAAGATTTGAAGTTGTTCAGGTCGGCGTAGAGGATGGCGAAGGGCGTTTGAGCCGCCAGCAGGCGCTCGATGTGGAGGAGGATGGAGCTGTTGCCCGGCAGGCGGGTGAGAGGATTGGCGTCCAGGCCGATGCGCGCGCGATGCAGCACCGCCTTCACCCGGGCGCAGATTTCCTCCGGGGCGCAAGGCTTCACGATGTAGTCGTCGCTGCCGGCCCCCAGGCCTTGAAGGCGGTCCTCGAACTCCACGCGCTTGGCGGAGACCAGGATGGCGGGAATGTGGCGAAGGAGAGGATCCTCACCCATTTTCTTGATGAGGTCCAGACCCGTCAGGTCCGGCATGACGACGTCGGAAATGACCAGATCGAACTGGTCCCGGCGCAACCGGGCCAAGGCCTCGGCGCCCGAGCCGGCCTTGGAGACCACATAGCCTTCCCCCTCCAAGATGGCGGCCGTGCCGTTCAACAACGCCGGATCATCATCAGCCAAAAGGATTTTGGCCGTCATGGGCCCCCCCTATTTCCCATAAGCCTAGCGGATGTTAGCATATTTTACCAGGACTGAAATTCTTGCCATGAAAAATCAAATTGGATTGATTCTGGACTTTAAAAGACTGTTACTAATCTTTACGGCCGCTCTTGCCGCGGCAGGTCCGGCCCGTCCGCAGGGTCCCGTTTTCGCGGATCTGCACGATCTGGACGCGGAATACGAACTAGACCGCCTCATGAACAGGTTTCCCTGGGAATGGCGCGGCCGTTTTTGGGCCGCCCCCACGGGCTTCCGGATCACCGGGGGCTCATTAAACATCCGCCACCTCTATATTCGGCAGGAAGCAAAAATCCGATTTCCATTAACACATGACAAATTCGCATTTAGATTTAGATACGAAAAGAAGCAGGGCTTGGAAAGGGACGATGTAAAGGCGGAATTGGAGTTTGAGACCCGTCCCTGGCCGGGCTGGTTTCTCTCCCTGGTGGGCGAGCCGGCTTTCCA
>JBQTIM010000069.1:0-70415 GCA_052388135.1 Elusimicrobiota bacterium | reverse complement strand
AATTGCAGCCCGAAAGTAATTTATGAGATGAGTTCTATTCACGCCTTTTACCCAGGGCCTTTTCCAGCCGTTCCAGCAGCGCCTTCTCCACGGCCGGCAAAGAACCCTGGGCGGTGAAGCCGGAGGCGTTCTTGTGCCCGCCTCCGCCGAAGGACACGGCGACTTTCATGAGGTCCGCGCGGCCCTTGCCGCGCAGGCTCGCGCGCACGCGGCCGTCCTCGGTCTCCCGCAGGAGCGCGGCCGCCTCCACCGAGGGAACCATGAGCGCGTAATTGACGATGTCTTCGGTGTCCTCGGATGTGGCGCCGGTGTCCGAGTAGTCTTTTTGCCCCACGGACATGACGGACACGCGGCCGCCGTGCCGGAGGCGCAGGGAACCCACGGCCCGGCTCATGAGCTTGAGGGCCCCGAAGGAGCGGGTCCCGAAAAGACGCCGGCAAATGTCCGCGGCGGGAGCGCCGGCCTTAAGAAGCTCCGCGGCCACCGCGTGGCTTTCGGCGTTGGCGTTGTCCTGCTGAAAGCGGCCCGTGTCGGTCACGAGGCCCACGTAGAGGGCCGACGCCTCGGCTCGCGTCAAGGCCATGCCGGCTTTGCGGAAGAGGAAGTAAAGCTGTTCGGAATTGGAGGACGCCCGGGGGTTGACCAGGTTGATGTCGCCGTAAAGGCTGTGATGGGCGTGGTGGTCGATGTTGACCGCCACCTTCGCTTGCGTCCGCAGGTCTATGATGTCGCCCATGCGGCGCGCGTCGTAGCATTCGAAGATGACGGCCACGTCGTACTTTTTCCGTATCTTGCGCGCGGTTTTGATGCGCCGCGCGCCCGGAAGGAAAAGAAAATTCTGCGGGACGGGCTCGGTGTTGTAAATGTCGGCCTTTTTGCCGAGGCGGCGGAGGAAGCTGGCGAAGGCCAGCTCGGACCCGATGGTGTCTCCGTCGGGCTTTTGGTGGCCGGAGAGGAAGAACGTCCGGCCCCTGCGAACAGCCCGCAGAATGCGTCCCAGGATTTCGTCGCGGCGCCGGGGGGTCAAGCGGGAGGCTGCTCCGGCGAAGGCGGCTCGCCTTCGCCTTCGTGAATCTTTTCCAGCAGCTCGAAGACGCGGGACGCTTTCTCGGGCGTCTCGTCGTAGACGAATTCAAACACGGGGATGTACTTCAGGCTTTCCAGGTGGCGCAGGCCGCGCACCAGGTCGTGCCGCATGCCTTTCAAAATTTCGGCGGTGGCCGCCTTCTGCTCGTCGCTGCCCAGGACGGAATAGAAAACGCGGGCTTGGCGGAGGTCCTCCGTCACTTTCACGCCGGTGAACGTGACGAGACCCATGTCGGGAGATTGCCGCTCCAGGACGAACCGGGATATTTCTTGCAGAAGAAGCTCGTTGACGCGTTCCATGCGGCGGGACATGCGGGACCCCTTTGAGAGCGCGCGAAGGGAAGGAGCCGGCCGAAGCACGGGCGCGGGCCGCCCGGGGCGGCGCCGTCCAGGCCTACGCCAGCTTGCGCGCTTGCTTCTCGACGATGAAAAATTCCAGGCGGTCGCCCGGCTTGATGTCCTGGTAGCCCTCGATGGACACGCCGCACTCGAAACCCTTCTCAACTTCGCGGACGTCGTCCTTGAAGCGGCGCAGGCCGCCCACGCCGCCCTCGAACACGATGGCGCCGTTGCGCACGATGCGGGCCTTGGCGGCCCGGGTGAGCTTGCCCTCGGTGACGTAGCAGCCGGCCACGGAACCGGATTTGGGCACGCGGAAAACCTGCCGCACCTCGGCCCAGCCGACGGTGACTTCCTTCTCCGTCGGCGACAGAAGGCCTTCCAGGGCGGCCTTCACGTCGTTGACCATGTCGTAGATGATGCGGTAGCTTTTGATCTCCACCGCCTCGCGCCGCGCCATAGCTTCGGAGCCCGGATCGGGCCGGACATTGAAGCCCAGGATCACGGCGTCGGAGGCCGCGGCCAGGACCACGTCGGAATTGTTGATGCCGCCCACTCCGGAGTGGATGATGCGGACGGCGATCTCGGCGGTGGACAGCTTCTCCAGGGAATCGCGCACAGCCTCGACGGAGCCTTGCACGTCGGCCTTGAGAACGATGGGGAGGTCTTTCACCTTGCCGGCCGCCGCTTCGTCGTGGAGCGATTCCAAAGTCATGTGCCGCCGCTTGGAGCGGACGTCCTCCGACGCGATGGCGCGCCGGCGGTCGGAGATTTCCCGCGCCTCGCGCTCGGTCGCCACAACGGACAGCTTATCGCCGGTCTGGGGCGTCTCGGCCAGGCCCAAAATTTCCACGGGACACGCGGGGGGCGCTTCTTTGACGCGCTCTCCGCGCTGGTCCAACAAGGCGCGGATCTTGCCGGTGGTCATGCCGCAGATGAAGGGGTCGCCCACGCGCAAAGTGCCTTTCTGCAACAGGACGGTGGCCACGGGCCCGCGCCGGGGGTCCAGCTTGGCTTCCACCACGACGGCCTGGGCGGGACGGTCGGGGTCGGCCTTGAGCTCCAGGAGTTCGGCTTCCAGAAGGAGCATTTCCAGGAGCTTGTCCAAATTGGTTTTCTGGCGCGCGGAGACTTCCACCATAACGGTCTTGCCGCCCCAGTCCTCGGGAGCCAGGTTGTGGCGCGAAAGCTCCTGTTTGATCTTTTGCGGGTTGGCGGCGGGCAGGTCGCACTTGTTGATGGCCACCACGATGGGAACGCCGGCGGCGCGGGCGTGGTCCAAGGCCTCCACGGTCTGGGGCATGACGCCGTCGTCTGCGGCCACCACCAGCACCACGATGTCCGTGGCCTGGGCGCCGCGGGCGCGCATGGCGGTGAAGGCCTCGTGGCCCGGCGTGTCGAGGAACGTGATGAGGCCCTTGGCGGTCTTCACCTGATAGGCGCCGATGTGCTGGGTGATGCCTCCCGCCTCTTTCTCGGCCACCCGGGTTTCGCGGATGGCGTCCAGGAGCGACGTCTTGCCGTGGTCCACGTGGCCCATGACCGTGACCACGGGAGGGCGGGGCTTGAGCTTGGAGGCGTCTTCGGGCGCTTCCTCGGCGGCTCCAATGTAAAGGGGCACGACCTCGGCATCGAAACCGAAGGCGTCGGCGGCCAGCGCGGCGGTGTCCCCGTCGATGCGCTGGTTCATGTTGGCGAGCGTGCCCAGGGACATGAGCTTCTTGATGACGTCGGGAACCTTGACGTTCATTTTGTCCGCCAGCTCCTTGACGGTGATGGCCTCGCTGATCTTGATCTTTGTCCGCGGAGCGGCCGGGGGCGCCGGCTTTTCGGCGGCGGGCGCGGGCGCCGGCGCGGCGGCGAGCGGGCGCGGCGGGGCGGCCGGAGGGGCCGCGGGCCTGGGAACGGATGCCGGCGGCGCCGGAGGAACGGAGGCCGGTGCGGGGGCGGGACGCGGTGCCGCGGGCGGCGGCGCGGCGGCGGGCTTGACGGCCGGGGACGCGGCGGCCGGCTTGACGGCCGGGGCGGCAACGGCGGGCTTGGCCGGCGCGGGCGGCGGAACTTGAGAGATTTTTGTCGGGGCCGGTTCCGCGGTCCTGGGTGGAGCGGAGACCGCGGGCGCGGCCGGGGGCGGGGGCGGAGCCGCTGCGGCTTTGGGCTTGCCCTTGGGCTTCGCGTCGGCTTGCGCCGGCGCCGCGGCTTCCTCGGCCTTGGGTTTGCGCTTTTTCTTGGCCGCGTCCGCGTCGGCGGGCGCGGCGGCTTTTGCCGCCTTGGGTTTGAGCGCCGCGTCGGATTTGCCGGCCGTCTTTTTAACGGCGGCTTTTTTCTCGCCTTCTTTTTTCGTGGTTTTTCCGGCCATCTTATTCCTTTTCCGGTTCGGGAGCGGGTTCGCCGCCGGACGGCTCCGCCGGCGCTTCCGCTTCCGGCTCGGCGGGAGATTCCTCGGCGGGCGCCGCGCTTTCGTCCGCGGCGGCGGGTTCCGCTTCGGCCTCGGGGGACGCCTCCTCGGCGGGTGCGGCCTCAGCGGCGGCTTCTTCGGCCTCCCGCGCGGCGCGGGCGGCCAGGTAATTCTTGGCCGACTCGATGATCTTTTCCGCCGTCTTCTCGCCGATGCCCGACAGATGGGTCAGGTCCTCGGGTTTGGCCTCGGCCAGGCGGTTCACGTCGCCCCAGCCGCCCTTCTGCAAAATTTCGGAGGTTTTGGGCCCCACGCCTTCCAATTGCCCCAGCCCCGACAACAGGGCGGCGGCCGCGGCTTGGGCGGACTCGCGCTTCTGCGACTCGGAGTGGACGTCGATGTGCCAGCCCGTGAGCTTCGCCGCCAGGCGCACGTTCTGGCCGCCCTTGCCGATGGCCAGCGAGAGCTGGTCGTCGGGCACCACGACGTCGGCCTTTTTCTCCTCCAGGCTGACGATGGACACCGACGACGGCTTGGCCGGCGACAGGGCGGAGGAGATGTAAGCGGAAGCGTCCTGGGAATAGGACACCAAATCAATGCGCTCGCCCTGCAGCTCGTTGATGATGGGCCGCACGCGGGAGCCCTTCACGCCCACGCAGGCGCCGATGGGGTCCACCTTGGGATTGTTGCTCCGCACCACGACCTTGGAGCGGAGGCCGGGCTCGCGCACCACCTCCACCACCTCCACGGTCTTTTCGTAAATTTCGGGAACTTCCTGCTCGAAGAGGCGCTTGACGAAGTCGGCGTGGGCCCGGGACAAAATGATCTCGGGGCCGCGGGGGCCTTTTTCCACCTTGAGGATGAGGGCGCGGATGCGGTCGCCCACCATCCAGCGCTCGCGGCGCACCTGCTCGCGCACGGGCAAAATGCCTTCGGCGCGGCCCAGGTCCACGATGACGTTGCGGCTGGAGAAACGATGCACCGCGCCGTTGATGAGCACGCCCTCGCGGGGCTTGTATTCCCCGTAGAGGCTTTCGCGCTCGGTCTCGCGGATCTTCTGCACCAGCACCTGCTTGGCGGTCTGGGCGGCGATGCGGGCGAACTCCTCGGGGTCCACGGGGATCTTGATCTCGGTCCCCGCCTCGGCGCCGGGCTTGAATTTTTTGGCTTCGGCCACGGACATTTCCAGGGCCGGGTCCGCCACCTGCTCCACCACGGTTTTCACGACGAAAGCCTTGATCTGGCCCGACTCGGCGTCGATGGTCGCTTCCACGTTGACCTGCTGGCCGGCGTGCTTGCGGTAAGCCGACACCAGGGCCTGCTCGATCATGTGCAGGATGTCCTCTTTTTTGAGGCCCTTGTCGCGCTCGATCTGCTCCAGGACCGGCAATAAGTCGCTTTTGGTTTGTTGAGCCATAATTTCCTTTAAACGGCGTGAATGGTGAATCGTGAATGGTGAAGGGGAACGGCGAAAGCAACTGTTCGCATGCTTTGGTTCTTCCTATTCACCGTCACGATTCGCTGTTCACGCCTCTCTCTTTATTAAAATCTATCTCCGGGTCCAGTCGCGCGCTGGCGATCTCCGCCAGCGGCAGGCGGACGCGGCCGGAGGTGCGGTCGTCCAGGACCAGTTCTTCCCCCTCCAGGGCCGCCAGGCGCCCGTGAAAATTTTTCTGGCCGGCGCGGGCGGCGAAAAGCTTGATCACGGCCTCCACGCCCAGGAACCGGCGGAAATCCTCCGGCTTCTTCAAGGGCCGGTTCAGCCCGGGGGACGACACTTCCAGCGAATACCCGTGGGGGATGAGTCCGCTTTCGTCCACCGCGCGGCCCAGGCGGTCGTTCCATTCCTCGCAGTCCGTCAGCGAGAATCCGCCGGGTTTGTCCAAGTAGAAGCGCAACACCCAGCCCTGCGGCTCGCGGCGGTATTCCACGTCCACCAACTCCAGGCCGGCCTGCTCCAAAGAGGGCCGGGCGAGGTTCTCCAAATCTTGCGCGACGCCCATGGGCGGCCTCCGCTTTCGCCGCCCCGGCTGGAAACAAAAAAAGTGGCTCGAACGGCAGCCACTTTCTCGGGAGGAGCGGCGACGGGTTTTATCTTACCACAGTCGCCGCTCCCGGGTCAAGAGCGGTTACCCGGGTTCCCCGGTCGGGCGCGAGGACCGAGACGGAAAAGACGGGGGTTTTTTACGAAACGAAAAAGTGAGAGCGTAACCCGGACTACGGTCGAGCTTTTTCGTGAAGGAAAAAGCCCCGGATTTTACGTCGAATCCCGCGATCCGACCGGGGGATTCGGGTTAAAACTGGTAGGCCAGGCCCGCGAAATAGCTTGAGGAGGAGTAGTTGTAGCGGTAGACGGTCTCGTAATCCATGTTGGAATCGGCGTGCTGGAGGGCGCCCTGCAGGCGCGCGCTCAAGCCCTTGACCAGGGGATAGCCCAGGGACCAGCGGAAGGTGTTGGTCTTGGTGGAGATGGCCTCGCCGGCCGCCGGATAGCTGCCGTCCACGTTTTGGACGGGGCGGGCGGCGTAGTCCCGCACGGAATAGATGAAGGCGAAGCCGGCCGAAAGCTTCTCTTTAAAGCGCAGGTTGATGCGGGGCCCGCCGCCGATCTCGCCGTAGTCGTAGTAGTTCTCGTTGAAGCGGGTGCGCGAGGCGTCGTAGCTGTGCTGGTTGGAATCCAGGCGGGCGTAGGAAGCGTCCACGCCGGCCAGGCTTTCCACGCCCATGCCGAAAAGGGAGACCGTGGGAAGCTGGCGCCGCCAACCGAGCGACAAATAGGAGTAAAGGTCGTTGCGCAAATCGCCGGAGAAGGTCCCGTCCCGCCTCACGATCTTTTGGTCGGAAAAATCGCGATTGGACACCAGCAGGTAACTCGAGAGCAAAGACCCCTGGCCCAGGGAAAGGTCGGCGCCCAGGGAGCCGTCCACGGAATCGAAGTCCAGAACGTCGGTTCCGGCGTTGATCTCCGAGCCCAGCTGTTTGCTGGCGAGAGTCTGGAAATTGGGGAAGCGCGTCTGGTAATAGTCGAGCCCGAAGCGGAGGCTTTTCCAGAGGGACCCCTCGCGCTCGGCCTCCAGTCCCACGGCCGTCTTGTCGTGGTCGAAGAGTCCGTCGCCCCAGTCCTCGTCGGACGTTTCCTTGAGGAGCTCCTGACGGTAGGAGACGTAGGCCTTGCCCTTCCAAGAATCGCCCAGGGCGTGGATGCCCTTGAGGGACGCCGAGCGCGTCTGGGCCTGTTGGGTGAGGAAGCCGCCGCCGGCCAGTTCCTGCACGTCGCGGGACTTGCGGTAGGCGAAGGCCAGCGCGGGCAGGAGAGAAAGCTTCTCCGACAGGCGCAGGCCCGGGACGAAGCGCAGGGAGCCGTTCAGGCCGTCGACGTCGTCGCCGGAGAAGGTGGACCGGCCGCCGAAAACCTCGGCGTCCAGGAACGGGGCCCACTGCACCTCGGCCCGCGCGCCGGTCGCCGCGAACGCCGAAAGGACGAAGGCAACGAAAGTTTTTTTCATGGTTTTATCTCTCCAGATGGCCGGCTTGCTTGAGAAGCACGGCGTTGTCGAAAATCACGTCGATGTTGCGTTTGGGCAGGAGCGAGGAGCTGAACACCCTCTGCACGTTGAGCCCGTCGGGCCCGAAACCGGTTTCCTGCAGTTTGCCCAGCGGCACACGGCCGCCTTCGTCGGTGAGGGTGTAGGTGTCCGTGCGGAGGAATATCTTGTTGTCAGGGTGGAAGTAAGTGTCCTCGCGGGAGAACTTGCCGGCCTTCTGCTGCTGGGCGGAATCCATGGTGAACACGTCGTCGTAAAGCGGCCGGCTTTTACGGGAATAGCCTTCGCTCAGCCGGTATTTGTCGGCGACGCGGCTGTCCGTGAAATAGGCCATGCGCGTTTTATTGTCGAAATCGTCCACGTAGCGATCGTCGCCCACGGTGCCGGTCGTATGGCCGTACTCGTCGTAGCCGGAGGGGATGTCCAGGAGGCCGTCGTCCTTGAGCGCCTGTTCGTCGCGGGACTGCGTCGCGTCGAAGGTCCCTCTGCGGAAATTGGCGTCGGGCACCCAGTGGGAAAGAAGGACGGCCTCGCCATCGCCTTTCACTTCTATATACCAATGGTCGAAGACCACCTGGTGGAAGTTCTTATCCTGCATAAAGACCTGCTGGCCGCCGTCGCGCCATTCCCGATAATAATCGCCCTTGTCATTGGAAGAGATGTAATGGGTTTTCTCGGCCCAGTTGTCCATGGGTTTCTCCTGGCGGAACAAATTGACGGAGCTGAGATCCTCCGGGAGGGCGTCGCGGGCGTAGACGTCGAACTGGGTGCGGTCGAAGCGGTCTTCGCGGGTGTTGAGGGAGATGAAGGAATACTGGTTCTTGGCCGGGCGGGTGATGTATTCCTCCATGCGCACGCGGCGGCCGAAGGCGTCTATGAGCGTGGTCCCCTTCTGATATTCGTTCTGCTGCAATTCCTGGGCGACGTCGGTTTGAATGAAATCCCGGAAGGCGTCCAGGCTGATCTCTTTCTCCATCTCAACGCGGAATTCCTGCCGCGCCTCCTCGCGCGCGGAAATTTTGCCCTTGGGATCGTCCTTATCCCGGCGGCCGCGGAGATCTTTTTTCTTTTCTTCCGCTTTCTCCTCTTTCTTTTCCTCCTTCTTTTCCCCGGGTTTTTCGCCTTCGGGGATTTTCTCAGGCTCCCCGGGCTCCTTATCCAGGAGGACATCCGGAGGGACGGTTTCGGGCTTGCCGACGCCGCCCGCGTCCACCACCACGCTCTGTCCTCCGGAAACGACGAACTCGCCGGCCAGTCCGGCCAGGTCCTTGTAACCCACGTCCCCTTCCAAAACCGAGAGGCGGGACGTGAAGTCCTCCCTCACGTCCATTTCAAACACGGTGCCGCGGACGGAAGCCACGGCCACGGGGGTGCGCATTTCAAATTTGTCGCGCTTCTTGAGCTTGGCGACGAAGGCGCGCACGCGGCCCACCGTGAGGCTGAACCGGGTGTCTTTCGGGTCGGAGGAATCCATGCGGAGAGTGGTCTTTTGGCGGAGCGTAAGCCGGTGGCCCTGGGGCATGGCCATTTCGGCCCGGGCGTTCTCGGCGGTGCGGAGGGAATCGCCGTTGCCCACGCGGGCGCCGGAGGAGACGGCCACCCACGCCCCGGAGCCGGCTTTGCGGATTTCAACGGTTCCGCGCAGGGAGCGCAGTTCCGCCGGAGCGGCGGCCAGAGGCGCGGCCGCGAAGGCCAGCAGGAAGAGGGCGGCCGGCGCTCGCACGAGCTAGTCGAGGAGGTTGGCCCGGCGGAAAATGCCGGGGCTGATGACGACGTCTATTTTGCGGCCGCCCATCAGAGTGGGCGAGGTGAACACGTCCTGGAGGTTCAAGCCGTCCAGGCGCGAACCGATGGTCGAGGCCTGCCCGGCGTTGAGGCGCCGGCCCTCGTCGGAAATGTAGTAGGTGTTGTTGCGCACCGTGATGTCGGAGCCGCCGGTAACTTCGGCCCGCTTGTAGACGCTTTGGTTGCCGAACTCCGTGCTGTGGAGGATGAAGCGGACCCGGTCGTTGCCGTCCGGGAAGCGGGCCCTGATTTCCGCCAGCGTCAATCCGTCCAAGACAGCCACGCTTTCGCGCCGGTAGCCCTCGCTGAGGGCGTAGGCGGAAGCCACGGCGGGCATGTCGAAGGCCTTCAGGCGGTCGGCGGCGCTGAATCCAGCCAAGTCTATGGGCCGGTCGTCGCCCACGGTGCCGGCACCGCCGGACAGAAAGTCCTCGTAGCCGCTGGGGATGTCCTGGCTGCCGTCCAGATCCCTATCGTTCTTGTCGCGCGTTGCGTTCACATCGGGATTGAGACCGCTCTTGAAATCGGGGTGGGGCTGCCAGTGGGAAAGGAGCGTGGGCTCGCTGCCGGCGCCACGAACCTCCACGAACCAGTCGTTGAAGACCACCTGCTTGTAAGGCCCGTCGGTTCCCGTCATTGGCACGGGCGCGCCGCCGTCCTGCCATTCGCGGTAGTAATCGCCGCCGTTGGAGGACAGGCGGTGGGTCTTGACGGCCCAGTTGTCCATGGGGCCGGAGCCGGGCTGGCGAAACAGGTTGACGGAGCCCAGGTCCTCGGGCAGGGGCTTGGCGGCGTAGAGGTCGAAGCGGGTGAAGTCGAAGCGGTCCTCGCGCGTGTTGAGGGCCACGAAGGAAAATTGCTCGGGCGCGGGGCGGGTGATGTATTCCTCCAGGCGGACGCGGTGGCCGAAGGCGTCGATGAGCGTCTTGCCTTCCTGGTATTGGGCGGTCTTCATCTCCTGGGCGGCGTCGGTCTGGAAGTAGTCCTTGAAGGCCTGCAGGCCCGTCTCGCGGGCGACCTCGGCCTTGAGATCGAACCGGGCCTGGAGGTCTTCCCGGTCGGGCATGAGACCTTCGCTCATGTCGGCGGGCAGCGGCTCGGGCGCGCGCGGCGCGGCGCCGGGCTCAATGAGCACACTGTTGCCCTGAAGAACCAAAACGTCGCTTCCCAGGCCGGCCAAGTCGCGGTAGTTGACGCTTCCTTCCAGGACGGACAGCCGCGAGGACTGGTCTTCCCCCACCTCCAACTCAAAAACGGTGCCGCGCACCGACGCCACGGCCACGGGGGTGCGCATCTCGAATTTGTTGCGCTTTCTGAGTTTGGCGACGAAGGCGCGCACGCGGCCGGCGGCCAGGGAAAGACGCATGTCGTCGGGGTTGGAGGAATCTATTTTTAAAGTGGTGCGCTCGCGCACCAGAAGGCGGTGGCCCTGGGGAAGCAGGATGTCGGTCTGGGAGCCGGGGCCGGTCTTGACGGTGTCGCCGTCTTTCACGCGGGAACCGGACTTGGCGGCCGCCCAGGATTGGGCGCCGGCGCGCTGCACCTGCGCTGAGCCCCTCACGGATTTCAACTCCGCCGCCCGGAGGGACGGCGCGGCCAAGAAGAACCCCAGCGCGACAAGCGTTAAGCTCTTTTTCATAACCGCCCCCATTATGGTAAATCGCCTCAACGCCCGCAAGAATATCTCCCGATAATTTTAAGTCCGCTCCGGCCGGATTTCAAGGCCCGGCTCGGCCGCCTATCCGGACAGCGGCCCGGCGGCGCTTTGGTGGTAAAAAACCAATTGAAGGTTCCCCACCTCGATCAAATCCCCTTCTTGGAGGGGGATTTGGTCCGTCACCACTTGGTGGTTGTGCTTGACCGACTTGGGTTTGATGGCCTTCAAATAGTAACCCTCGGGCTGGCGGGCCACGCAGGCGGCGAGGTCGGGGGCGAAAAGGCCTTTCAAGCGGATGGCGGCCTGGTCCGACTTACCTATATAGGTGGTGAGGCCCACCAAGCTGAACTGGGCGGCGGTGGTCTGGCCTTTGACCACGCGCAAACCTCCCACCACGTCGACGGCCTTGGCCTCTTTGGAAGCGGGGGCCGGCGCGGCGATGACCATGGTGGCGTCGGGAGAGGCCGATTTGGCGGGCGCGGCCGGGACGGCGGCGGGAGCCTCCTCGTCGTTCAAGAAGACGATGGTGTGCTTGGCCACGCCCACCTCGTCCTTGTGGCGGAGGCTGGCCTTGACGATCTTGCGCTCGTGGAGGTACGTGCCGTTGGTGCTTTGCATATCCTCCAGAAGGTAGTCCCCGCCCTGCTTCACGATGCGGGCGTGCAAGCCCGAGACGGCGGGGTTGTCTATGACGATGTCGTTGTCCGGCTTGCGGCCGATGGTGACCTGGTCCTTGTCGAAGGGGAATTCCCGGATCACCGCCGCGTTGAATTTAAGAAGGAGCTTGACCATAGCGCTGGAGGCCCTTTCCTGGATTGAAATACCCCGCGATGCGGGGCCACAAAGCCGTTTTCTCCCGTCGGATGAGGACGACGGTGATGTTGTCGGGTCCGCCGGCGCCGTTGGCCGCTTCGACGAGCCGCCGGCAGGTTTCGGCGGGAGGGTCGCGCCGCGCCAGCTCCCGCCCCATATCGTCATCGGGGACCACGCGATAGAGGCCGTCGGAGCAGAGGAGCAGGGAATCGCCGGACCGGAAGGGGTGCTCGTCCACGTCCACCCGCACCTCCGGCGCCACGCCCAGGGCCCGCGACAGCACGTTCCGTAAATCCGAAGTTTCCGCCTGGGCCGCCGTGATGAGGCCGCGGGCCACCTGCTCGGCCACCACGGAGTGATCGCGGGTGAGCTGCTCCAGCCGGCCCGACCGATGGAGGTAGAGCCTGCTGTCGCCCACGTGCGCCACGGCGAAACGGGACTTGTCCAGCAGGATCGCCACCAGGGTGGTGCCCATGCCCTTTTTTTCCAAGTTCTCCTGGGCGGCGGAAAAAATCACGTCGTTGGCCATCTGCACGGCGGCGCCCAGGAGGCGGGCCCGCTGGGACACGTGGAGCATCTTGTCCCCCACCGCGGGGATGCGCCCGGAGGCGAGGCCCGCCGAAACTTGCTCGCGGATCACCTCCACCGCCATGCGGCTGGCCACCTCTCCGGCGGCGTGGCCGCCCATGCCGTCGGCCACGATGTAGAGGCCCGTCTCCGGCTCCACCCAATAGCTGTCTTCGTTGTTCCGTCGGACCTGGCCGGGATCCGTGAGGCCGGCGGAGGAAATTTTCACGACGGAAACCTCCGGCGGAGAGCGCGCGGACCGCGCGCCTGATTTTTCTCGCCCTCAACGCTCCTGCCCCCCCCCGCGCGGGTCATGGCATTTTCAAGGTGTCGTCGGGAAATTGGACTTCGCCGGGCGGCAGGCGGACGGTTTCCGAAGAAAGGGGTTTTTCGTTTCCGGTTTCCGCCCCATGGCCGTTGGGTTCGGCGGCGTTCGGGGGCGGGTAGGGATCGGCCGGGGGCTCCGGCGCCGTCGTCAGTCCTCCCAGGGCGGCGGCGATGCCGGCGCCCATGTCGGGGAAAGAAACATCGGGCGGCGGCTCGGCCGCGGCCGCGGGCGGCTCGGCCGCGGGCGCGACGGCCTGGTCGGCCGGAGGAACGGGAACCTCCTCCTCCACCGGCGGCCGCGCGGCGTTGGCCGGCGCAGCGCCGGGGGTCTTCAAAGCCTCCCGCAGGTCGGCCGCCATTTCGCTTCCGCGCTGATAGCGCAGGACCGGGTCCTTGGCCAGGGCCTTGTCGATGACGGCCCGAGCGGCGACGGACACGCGGTCGGAGGCCTTCAAGCGCGGGTCGGGGTGGACCTCGTTGGAGATGCGGAAAAGGAGCGTGGCGATGCTGTCCCCGTCGAAAGGCTTTTCCCCCGTCAGCATCTCGTAGAGCATGACGCCGAGGGAGAACAGGTCCGCGCGGCCGTCCACCTTTTTGCCGGCGATCTGCTCGGGCGACATGTAGCTGGGCGTGCCCATGACCGTGCCGGTCTGGGTCTTGGAGGACGCCGCGATGCGGGCGATGCCGAAGTCCGTGACGCGCAGGGTGCCGTCCTTCAGGCGCATGATGTTGGCGGGCTTGATGTCGCGGTGAATGACGCCGTTGGCGTGGGCGTAGTCCAGCGCGTCGGCGATCAAGGCCGCGTACTCCATCACCTGCGGGGGCGGCAGGAGGCTGGCCTTGTCCGTGTATTTTTTCAAATCCTCGCCGGCCAGAAGCTCCATGGCGATGTAGGAAACCTCGTTGTCTTCGCCGGCGTCGAAGATGCGGATGATGTTGGGGTGGTTCAAAGTGCCGGCGGACTCGGCCTCGCGGAAAAAACGCTCGCGCACCATCTTGACGGCGGATTCCTCCACCTCGTCGTTGAAGCGCAGCGTCTTGATGGCCACCTGGCGGTTGATCTTGGGGTCGCGGCCCAGGTAGACGACGCCCATGGCGCCGCGGCCCAGCTCTTTTTCGATTTCGTAGCGCCCCAGCGTTGGCTTGACGGTGGAACCCTCCATGACCAGAGTGCCCTCGCGCTTGCCTCCCAGGCCCGGACCGGCGATCATGGTGTCGCCCGCCGTTTTGGCGCCCTTCTGGCGTTCCTTGATGTCTTTGTAGCCCGGGTCGGTCCTGCCGATGTGCTCGTAGACCACGGCGGCTTTGTTGAACTGGCGCTTGCGCTCGAAATCCAGGGCGAGGTTGTAGAGCAGGTCCTTCATGGCGTCGTCCACGGGGCACTTGCGGAACTTATCGAAGGCCATGTCGAGCATGCCCTGGCCTTGGAAAGAGAGGCCCAGCATCTTGTTGGTCTCGATGCTCTCCGCCTCCACGAGCTCCTTGCGCCGCTCCGTGAAGAAGAAGCGCCGCAGGGTGATGAGGCCGTAGCCCAGAACCAAAAGCGCCATGCCGTAGAAAATCTTCACCCAGATTTTTTGGGCCACGAAAAGATAGGCGCCGGCGGCGCCCAGCGCGATGAGGAGCAAGAGAGCGCAAAGGGCGCCCATGCGGGCCCGCAGGTGCGGCAGGAGGAACGACACGAACAAGGCCACCGCCAGCAAGGCGCCCATCTCCGCCTGGAAAGCCCACGCCGGCCTCTGGAGGAACGAGCCGCCCAAAATGTTCTGCAGAGAGGTGACGATGACGCCGCTGTCGGGGTAGTTGGCTTCCACCGGCGTCACGAAAAGCGTGCCCAGGCCCGAGGCCATGGGGCCGAGCAGCACCAGCTTGTCCTTGAAGGTTTCGGGCGGGATTTTTTCCGCCAGGACGTCCACGGCGGACACCGTCTTGAGGTCGGAAAACGACGACGGGAAATTGATGAGCGCGCGGCTTTCTCCGTCGAGAGGAATGCGCGTTTCGCCCAGAAGGACGTCGCGCCCGGGCGACACCTTCTCGTCCTCCGGCGCCAGGCCGCGGGCCACGCGGGCCATCTCCAAAGCCAGTGAGGGAAACAGGCGGCCCTGGTAGCGGACCACCGGCGCCTCGCGCCGCACGGAGCCGTCCCAGTCCTTGAAGATGTTGCTGTGGCCGAGGCCGGCCGCGGCGCCGGCAAATTTTTCCAGGGGAAGGAGGGGAGCGTAACCCTCCGGAACCGCCGACCGGGGCGTCGGCTCGCCTTCCGCCAGGGCGCGGGTTTTCATGCGGTCCAGCAGCTCGGGCGGCTCCCCGGCCAGAGGAGCCTCCAGACTCGTGAACGTCATGGGCAGGACCACGCGGGGGGTTTCCTGCAGGGCCAGGGCCAGGGCGCGGTCGTTGTCCAGGCTGTCCTCGGCCTCGGCGAACAGGATGTCCATGTCCAAGAGAGGATCCAGGACGGTCTCCGCCCACCGCAGTTTCCTGTCCTTTTTCACGAGCGCCTGCAGGGTGGCGATGGCCGGGTCGCCGGCGGCCTCGACGTACTGCTGGCGGAGGTTGCGGACGCGCTCCAAGCCCTGGTTCTCGTCCGCTTCGGTAAAGAAAATATTGACGCCGATGACCTTGGGCCGCCCGGCGCCGATCTGCTGGACCATCTGGCCGATGTAGCTCCGCGGCCAGGGCCAGCGGCCCGCGGATTCCAGGCTGGCGTCGTCTATGGCCACGAAGAGGATTTGATCCGACAGGGGGGCTTTGGGGGAATGCTGGAGGCGCAGGTCGTAGAGCCGGCTCTCCAAGGCCTCCGTCACGGGCCAGCGGAAGAACGCCGCGGCCGCCACGGCCAGGCTCAAAGAAATTCCCACCAACGTGTCCATCACCCAACTCTTTTTCATGCGGCTATAAGCTTATGCGAATTGGGGCGTCTCTTCAACACTTTTCTCATGGAAGCGCGTGCCCGCCTCAAGAGCGGGGGACCGGGACGTAGGCGGGCGATTTTCAGACGGGTGGGAACGCGGATTTGGAACGGAGAAGGCGCTTAGACGACCTCGTCGTCCTCGGGCTTCTTGAAGGCCTGCGTTTTTTGTTCCTTGCGTGCGGCGATGCGCCGGCGCAGGGCGCCTTCCAGGTGGGGCGCTTCCCGCAGGAGGTTCTGGAAGGCGTCCCGGGGAATGGTGAGGATTTCGGTGCCGTCCTCCACCACTTTTATGGTGGCGGTGGCCGTGGTGGCCTCCAAAAGGGATATCTCGCCGAAGAAATCTCCGGCCTTCAGCTCCGCCAGGATGATCTTGTCCTTCTGCTTGGTGTCGCGGGCGGTGACGGTGACGCGCCCCCGCTTGACGATGTAGAAGTTGTGCGTCATCTCCCCCTGAAACAGCTCGGTGCGGCCGCTGTCGTAGGTGTCGCGCTCGATGACGGCCGTGAGCTCCCGGAGTTGGTCGTCGGTGAGGTCGCCGAAAAATTGGATGAGCTCGGCGTTCTGCTTGAAAAATATGGTGTCGTCGAACGGCATGGATTCCTCGATTCGGAGACGGGTGGGCCGGACCCTGGCGGAAGAGCCGGCGGAAGAGACATTATGCGACGATTTGAGGCCTTTTTCAAGCAAAATCTCGCCCACGGGCATCGGCGGGCAAAAAAAAGCCGCCCGGGGGGGCGGGCGGCTTTAAAGGGGCGGCCGATTGACGAATTTGAAGCGATGCTTCCTTCGGCCTATGACTAGTCTATTCCGGACGCCTTAAGGCCGCATTAAGTTTTTGTAAATTTGATGTAACATCTTTGTAACCAAAACAGGCGGAGTTCCGTCGGGGGTCCGGCGGAGGAACGGAGGGCGGGAATTAGGCGGAGAGGTCTTTGAGGAGGCGGTCCGGCACAACGTCCAGCGGCACGTCTTCGGCCTGGGGGGAGGAGCGGCGCTTGAGCTCGGCCAGACCGGCGGCCAGCTTCTTCTCGCCGACCACCACGCGCCAGGGGATGCCCAGCAGGTCCGCGTCGGCGAACTTTTCGCCGGCGCGGCGGTCGCGGTCGTCCAGCAGAACTTCCACGCCCCGGGCGGCCAGCTCGGCGTAGATTTTTTCCGCGGCGGACAGGACGCCGGGGTGGGTGACGTTCAAGGGCAAAACCAGCACGTGGTAGGGCGCCAGGGCGGGCGGCCAGGCGATGCCGGCGTCGTCGTGGCGCTGCTCGATGGCGGCGGCTACGACGCGGCTGACGCCGATGCCGTAGCAGCCCATGAGGAAAGGCGCCTTGGCGCCTTTTTCCGTCAGGAAGCCGGCTTGCAAAGCTTCGGAGTATTTCGTGCCCAGCTTGAACACGTGGCCCACCTCGATGCCGCGGGAGAAGGTCAGCGGCCGGCCGCAGCGGGGGCAGGCGTCGCCGGGCTTGGCCACGCGAAGGTCGGCGAAGGCCTCCACGCCGTAATCGCGGCCGAAATTGATGTTCTTAAGATGCTTGTCTTTTTTTCCCGCGCCGGACACGGCGTTGGCGAGGTGCCGCAGGCCGTGGTCCGCGTAGACGGGGGCCTTGAGGCCGCCGGGCCCGGCGAAACCCACGTCGCAGCCCGCCGCCTGGCGGTAAACCTCGTCGGAAGCCTTGTGCAGGAGTTTCGCGCCGAGCAGCCTTTGCAGTTTGGCCTCGTTGAGCTCCGCGTCGCCGCGCACCAGGGCCACCACGGGTTTTCCGTCGGCCACGTAAAAGAGGGTCTTGATGAATTTTTCCGGCGGCTCGCCCAGGAGCTTCGCCACGGCCTCCACGGTCCAGGCGCCCGGGGTGTCCACTTCTTGGAGAGGCTGGGGTTGTTCGGGCTTCTCCGCGGGGCCGCCGTCCTTGATCTCGGCGCGTTCGGCGTTGGCCGCGTAGCCGCAGGCGCAGGAGGCGATGGCTTCCTCGCCCGTTTCCGCCAGCACCATGAACTCGTGGGAGAAACTGCCGCCGATGGCGCCGCTTTGGGCCTCCACGGGACGGAAGTCCAGGCCGCAGCGGGTGAAGATTTTCTTGTAGGCCTCGTAGGCCGCGCGGTAGGTTCCCTCCAGGCTTTCCTCGTCGGCGTGGAAGGAGTAGGCGTCTTTCATGAGGAACTCGCGCGCGCGCATGACGCCGAAGCGCGGGCGGATCTCGTCCCGGAACTTGGCCCCGAACTGGTAGAGCAGGAGCGGGAGCTCGCGGTAGGAGCGCACCTCGCGCCGCGCCAGGTCGGTGATGACCTCCTCGGCGGTGGGGGCCAGGCAGAACTCGGCGTCCTTGCGGTCGGAGAGGCGCATGAGCTCTTTGCCGTAGACCTGCCAGCGGCCGGTTTCCTCCCACAACGATTTGGGCTGGAGGACGGGCAGGGAAACTTCCTGGCCGCCGATGAGGTCCATCTCCTCGCGGATGATGCGCTCCACCTTGCGCAGGACCCGCAGGCCCAGAGGCAGCCACTCGTAAAGGCCCGCCGCCACCTTGCGCACGAGGCCGGCCCGCAGCATGAGTTTGGCCGAGACGCTGTCGGCGTCGCGGGGCGGCTCGCGCAGCGTCGGGGCGAGGGCGCGGGAAAGCCTCATGAAAGGGCGCGCCGCGAGGCGGCGAGGCGGAACTTCAGCACGCGGGGCCGGAGGAGAAGAGACTCATGGAACGGCGGGGCTCTCGGGTTTTGTTTCGGCGGCGCCGGCGTCCTTCGGCTGGGACGTCTCCGTGTCCCCGCCTTTTCCGCCCCGCATGCGCTGGATGTCGCTGTAGGTGGCGAAGACCAGCACGGTGAGGAGCAGGGAAAGCCCCAGGGTGTTGGCCACGGACATGGCGCGGCGGGTGACGGGGCGCTTGGTGATGCCTTCCCAAAGGTAGAACATGAGGTGACCGCCGTCCAGGAGCGGGATGGGGAACAGGTTGAAGAGGCCGATGCCCACGGAAATGAGGGCGATGAGGTAGAGCATGTCCTGGACGCCGGCCCGCGTCGCCTTGGCCACCACGGTGGCGATGCCCAGGGGGCCCGACAGCTCCGGCTTCTCGCGCTTGACGAGTTTTTCTCCCAGGTAGCGGAGGGTGTATTCCGTCCACATCCAGGTCTGCTGGGCGCCGCGGACCCAGGCGGTCCAGAAGCCCACTTTGTCGAAAACGGTGGAAGGCGTGACGCCGATGAGGCCGCGGCCTTCGGGCCCGAGGCGCGGGGTGAGCCGCACCGTGCCGGTTTCCTCGCCCCGCTTGTATTCCACGGCCACCGCCTGGTCGGCCCGCCCGTGGATCCCTTCGGCCATCTCCGTCCAGGCGGCCACGGGCTTTCCGTCCAAAGAAAGCACGCGGTCCCCCGCCCGCAGGCCGGCTTCCTCGGCCGGGTAGCCGGCCATCACTTCGCCGATGACGGGCTCGGGGGAGATGCGGGGGTCGCCCCAGGTCAGGGCCATGACGGAAAAAATCAGGAACGCCAGCACGTAGTTCATGGCCGGGCCCGCCACCACGATGGGGATGCGGCGGTACCAGGGCTTGGCGAAAAATTCGCGCGGGTCCCGGGGCTGGGGCGGCTTGTCGGGGTCGCCCTCCTCGAAGGCGGCCTCGCCCGCCATGCGCACCTCGCCGCCCAGGGGAATCCAGGCGACGCAGTAGCGGGTCTCGCCCCAGTTGAAGCCGAAAATTTCCGGCCCCAAGCCGAAGGAAAAGCGGTCCACCTTCACGCCGGACTTCTTGGCGACGATGAAATGGCCGAACTCGTGGACGAAGATAACCACCCCGAACACCAGCACGATGGCCAGGGCGCTGATCAAAATGGACATGGACCCTCCTCAGAGTCGGCGGCGGACGCCGGACGAACGGCGCGCGAAGCGCCGGCGGCGGGATTTGCTCCGCTCCTCATCCGCCTTCCTTCATTCTATCAATAACGGCTTCCGCTTCCCGCCGCGACCACTCATCGGCCGCGTGAACATCCTCCAGCGCGGGGCGCAAATTCGGCTTGTGCTTCTCCAGCACCCGTCGGATGACCCGCGGGATTCCCAAAAACGAGAGGCGGCCTTCGAGGAAAGCCCGCACCGCGTCCTCGTTGGCCCCGTTGAGCGCCGCCGGCCAGGTGCCGCCGCGGCGGCCCGCCGAGAGAGCCAGCTCCAGGCAGGGGAACCGGCGGAAATTCGGAGCCCGGAAATCCAGCCGGCGGACCTCCTCCAGCTCCAGCGTCCGCAGGGGCGTGGGCAGGCGGTCCGGGTGCGTCAGCGCGTATTGGATCGGCAGGCGCATGTCCGGGTGGGACAGCTGGGCCAGCATGGCGCCGTCCGAGAACTCCACCAGGGAGTGCACGATGGACTGGGGATGGACCACGATGCCGATCTTGTCCATGGGCACGCCGAACAAATGGTGCGCCTCGATGGCTTCCAGGCCCTTGTTCATGAGCGTGGCGCAGTCTATGGTGATCTTGTCGCCCATTTTCCACGTCGGGTGGTTGAGCGCCTGCCGCGCCGTCACCTTGTCCAAAGAGCCTTTGCGTTTGTAGAAAGCGCCGCCCGACGCCGTCAGGATGAGCCGGCGGATGTGCCGCCGGGGCGAGGATTGCAGGCATTGGAACATGGCCGAGTGCTCGCTGTCCACGGGAATCAGCTCCGCGCCGGAACGCTTCGCTTCGGCGGTGATCAGTCCGCCCGCCGCCACCAGGGATTCCTTGTTGGCCAGGGCCACTTTCTTGCCCGCCCGCACCGCCGCCATGAGCGGCGCCAGGCCCGCCGCGCCCACGACGCCAGAAAGCAAAAGATCCGTCTCGGGCGCGGCCGCCAGGCGCTCCAGGCCCGCCCGCCCTTCCCACACTTTAAGGCGCGGCGCGCGCCGGCGCGCCCAGGTTTTCAGCTCGGCCGCGGCGCGCGGGTCCGCCACCGCGGCCGCCGATGGGCGAAACTCCAAAATCTGTTTTTTCAGGGCGCCCACGTTCTTGTCCGCCGCCAAGCCCCAGGCCTGATAGGACGGCCGCGCGCCGTTGGACCGGTTCAGCCGCCTCAACACGTCCAGGGCGTTCACGCCGATGGAGCCCGTGGAGCCCAGGATGGCGATCCTCTTCATGCGCCTATCCCGCCCGGCCGGTGATGATCAAATAAAAATAAAGGAAAGGGGCCGAGAAAAGGAACGAGTCGAAACGGTCCAGAACGCCGCCGTGGCCGGGCAGGAGCTGGGAGGAATCCTTGACGCCGAAACAGCGCTTCATCAGGGATTCGGCCAAATCTGAAAACTGGGCCAGCACGCCCAAGACCGCCGCCAGGGCCGCCGCCTCGCCCCGCGAGAACGCTCCCGCCAGAAAAAACTCGCGCGCCGCCAGGCCCGCCAGGACCGCCGCCGCCAGGCCCGCCGCGCCGCCTTCCCAGGTCTTGCCCGGGCTCACCTGCGGCGCCAGGCGATGCCGCCCCAGGGCGCGGCCCGCCGCCCAGGCCGCCACGTCCTGGGCCCAGATCAACAGCACCAGGAAGAACGCCGCTCCCCGCCCCACCTGGAAAAGATCTCCCGGCCCCCGCAGGTCCCTCAGCAAGATCAGATGGCCCAGCGGCCAAGCCACGAGGAACAGTCCGCTCAACGACGTGCCCAGCCTCAGCATGGAAAGGCTCTTGTCCCCCCGCGCCAGCTCGCGCGCGAAGAGAACGAAAATCGCCGACGCCACCGCCAGGGCGGGCGCCTGCCGCGGCAGAGCCATGTCCGGCCGCAGGCCCGGAAAAATCAGGGCGAGGGCCACCAGGCCGGCGGCCGCCACGCCCCACCACGATTGGCCGGCGTAGCCGCCTTCCTCCGCCATGAGGTGGAACTCCCAGGCCGCCAGCAAGACGAGAAAGAACATGAAGACCGCGAAAGGCGGCCCGCCCAGATGAAGGACCCAAAGAAAAATAGGCGCCGCGGCCAGCGCGGTGAGAAGGCGGGGGAGCACCATATTTAGAATGATGAATGATGAAGGATGAAGGATGAAAACAGGCGGGCTGTTTTTCTCATAAATTTACCGTTCATAATTCAGCGGCGCCCATTCGGTTTTTTTCATCATTCTTAATTCATCCTTCATCATTGCCTTCACACATCATTGCCTTTAGAGTCCGCCGAACCGGCGCTCGCGGGACTGGTAGTCCAGCACGGCTTCGTAGATGTGCCGGCGGCGGAAATCCGGCCAGAGAACGGGCGAAATGTAGATCTCGGCGTAGGCCGACTGCCAGAGGAGAAAATTGGAAAGCCGGCGCTCGCCCGACGTGCGGATGAGCAGGTCCGGGTCCGGCAGGCCGGCGGTGTAGAGATGTCGGCTGATGGCCGCCTCGTCCACCGTCTTGGCGCCGGCGGCCAGAAGCGCCTGAACGGAATCCACGATTTCCTGGCGGCCGCCGTAGTTGAGGGCCAGGTTGAGGATCAGGCCCGAGTTGCCCTTCAGCGCCCCCGCGGCGCGGTTCAGCTCGGCCCGCACCTCCGCCGGCAGGGCCGCCAGGCGGCCGATGGCGCGCAGGCGCACGTTGTTCTTGTCCAGTTCCGCCGTCTCCCGCCGCAGGGTGCGCACCAGGAGGCTCATGAGGCCCTTCACCTCGGCGGCGGGCCTCAGCCAATTTTCCGTGGAGAACGCGTAGAGGGTCAGCGCCTCCACGCCCAGCTCGCCGCAGACGCGCACGGCCTCCCGCACGCTCTCGGCGCCGGCCTTGTGCCCCAGAAGCCTCGGCCAGCCCTTCTTCTTGGCCCAGCGGCCGTTGCCGTCCATGATGACGGCGATGTGCCGCGGCAGCCGGTTGCGGTCGATGCGGCGGAGGAGATCGTCGTCTTTGGAGGCGGCGGGCGCCGGCGCGGCGGCGCGGCTCATGGAAGGCGCGGAGCGAAGGCGTGAATGGTGAATCGTGAATAGTGAACGGGAAAGTCCAAAAGCCGGAGCCAAGCCGATGTTTTGATTTTTCTATTCACCATTCACTGTTCACAATTCACGCCGTTCTTCTCCCTCAAACTTCCATCAATTCTTTTTCCTTGGCCGCGGCGGCTTCGTCCACCTTCTTCACGTAGAGGTCCGTCTGCTTCTGGAGGGCCTCCTCGGCGGTCTTGCGCTGGTCCTCGGAAAGGACTTTGTCCTTCTCGGCTTTCTTGATCTTCTCCATGGCCTCGCGGCGGTCGTTGCGGATGGAGACGCGGAAATCCTCGGCGATCTTTTTGACCACGCGGGCCATGTCGCGGCGCCGGTCCTCGGTCATGGACGGGATGGAGAGGCGGATGATCTTGCCGTCGTTGGCCGGCGTGAGGCCCAGGTCCGACGCCTGGATGGCCTTCTCGATGGCGGACAGGGTGCCCGCATCCCAGGGCCGGATCTCCAGCGTCCGCCCGTCCGGCACGCCCACCGCCGCCACCTGCTTCAAGGGGACGTGGGACCCGTAGCTCTCCACGCGGATGTTGTCCAGGAGGGCCGCCGAGGCGCGGCCCGTGCGCAGGCCCGAAAACTCCTGGCGTAGGCCGTCCAGGGCCTTTTTCATTTTCTCTTCCGCCTGCTGAAGGATGGTTTGCACTTGAGGCTGGCTGGAGATCATAGAGAGTCTTCTCCTCGTCTTAAGGGCGCGCGGCGCGCGTTACCCTTGCTTGTCGTCCGGCTTGATCAGCGTTCCGATCTTCCCGCCGGCGATGGCGCGGCGGATGTTGCCCGGCGCGTGCATGTTGAACACGCGGATGGGGATGCGGTTCTCCATGCAGAGGGAAAGGGCCGTGGCGTCCATGACGCCCAGCCGCTTCCTCAAGGCCTCGCCGTGGGACAGCTCCGTGTAGCGCCTGGCCTTGGCGTTTTTGCGCGGGTCGGAATCGTAGACGCCGTCCACCTGGGTGGCCTTTAAAATGACGTGGGCCTCGATCTCCGAGGCGCGCAGGGCCGCCGCGGTGTCCGTGGAGAAATAGGGGCTGCCGGTGCCGGCGGCGAAGATCACCACGCGGCCCTTTTCCAAATGGCGGATGGCGCGCCGCCGGATGTAGGGTTCGGCCACCTTGGCGATTTCCAGCGCCGAGAGAACGCGGGTGCGCACGCCCAGCTGCTCCAGGGCGTCCTGCAGGGCCAGGGCGTTGACCAGGGTGGCCAGCATGCCCATGTTGTCGGAAATGGTGCGGTCCAGCTCCAGCCCCTGGCCGCGGGCGCCGCGCCAAATGTTGCCGCCGCCCACCACCACGGCGATTTGATGGTCGGCGCCGCGGGCGGATTTCAATTCCTTGGCGATCTCGAAAAGAGACTTCAGGTCTATGCCCGAGCGGCCGTCCCCGGCCAGGGCCTCGCCCGACAGCTTGAGGACGACGCGGCGCGCGCTCACGAGCCGAGGCGCGGATCGCGCAGAGCGAACGGCGGATGGGGGCGGTTTAACATGGATGGTCGTGCCGTGGACGTTTCGATTCACTGTTCACGATTCACCATTCACGCCGTTCATCCCTATTCTTCCTCCCCCACCCGGTAGCGCACGAACCGCTTCGGGGCCAGGGCGGCGCCCACTTTTTTGGACACCTGCTCCACCACCTGCCCCACGGACATTTTCTGGCTTTCGTCCTTGACGAAGGGCTGCTCCAGGAGGCAGAACTGGCGGCAAAACTGCTGGACCTTGCCTTGGACGATTTTGTCCCAGATGGCTTCGGGCTTGTTGTCGCGCCGGGCCTGCTCGCGGGCGATGGATTTTTCCTGCTCCAAAACGTCGGCGGGGATTTCTTCCCGGCTCACCCAGCGGGGGCTGGAGGCGGCCACTTGCATGGCGAGATCCTTGGCGAGGGCCTTGGCCTCCGCGGATTGCAGGGCCTCGGCCTTGTCGGCGGCCAGCTCGATGAGGACGCCCACCGAGCCCAAACCGCCCGAGGGGTGGATGTAGGAAGAGTGGAGGACGGAGCCTCCGTTGGACCCGTAGCGCTGGAAGCGGCGCAGGGAGACGTTCTCGCCCAGCTTGGCGGCCAGGTCGCGGAGGCGGTCCTGCGGCGCGTCGGCGGGGCCGGACCATTCCGGCGCGGCCGTGCCGGCTTTCTGCACCAGGTCCTGCACCAGGGCCTTGAAGTCGTCGGTGCGGGCCACGAAATCCGTTTCGCAGTTGAGCTCCAGAAGAACGGCGGATTTTCCGGCGGGGTCTATCCACGAGGCCACCCAGCCCGCGGCGGTGGCGCGGCCGGCCCGCTTGGCGGCGGAGGCGGCGCCCTTTTCGCGCAAGACCTTCACGGCCTTGTCGAAATCTCCGCTCGAGGCCTCCAGGGCGCGCTTGCAGTCCATCATGCCCGCGCCGGTGGTTTCGCGGAGCTTGCGGACGAGTTCGGGAGAAATGTCGGCCATAACGCGCCCCTTAACCGGCGGTGACGTCGGCGGGCGTCGCCACGGGCTCGGGAGCCTGGACGGCGGGTTCTTCCGCCGGCGTCTCGGCCGCGGCGGCCTTCTGGGCCGCCTGCACGCCCTCCAGCACCGTGTCGGCGATGATCTTGCAGAAGAACCGCACGGCCCGGATGGCGTCGTCGTTGCCGGGGATGGGGTAGTCGATGAGGTCGGGGTCGCAGTTGGTGTCGCAGATGCCCACGATGGGGATCTCCATGCGGCGGGCCTCCAAAATGGCCGTCATCTCCTGAACCGGGTCCACGATGAACACGGCCGAGGGCAGGCTCTCCATGGTCTTGATGCCGTCCAAGGACTTGGACAGCCGCTTGATGTCCTTCTCCCGGCGCATGGCCTCCTTTTTGGAAAGGGAGGCGAAGATGCCGCTCTGCTTCATGCGGTCCAGCTCGCCCAGGCGGCGGGCGGAGCGGCGCACGGTCTCGAAGTTGGTGAGGGTGCCGCCCAGCCAGCGGTCGCGGATGTAGGGCATGTTGCAGCGCTGGGCTTCCTGGGCCACGGCCTCGCGCGCCTGCTTCTTCGTTCCGACGAAGAGGAGGGTCTCGCCGGAGACCGCCAGCTCCTTCACGTAGGCCAAGGCCTTTTTCAGCTCCTTGACGGTCTTCTGCAGGTCTATGATGTGGATGTTGTTGCGGCTGCCGAAAATGTATTTGGCCATCTTCGGGTTCCAACGCCGCGTCTGGTGGCCGAAGTGGACCCCGGCTTCCAGCAAAGCTTTCATGGATATCGTAGCCATCTCGTCTCCTTGGGCACCGGGCTCATAAAAAAAAGCGGCCGCCGCGTAGGCGTCCGCTGTAAACAGAACACGGTCGGGCTTCCGCTTTTCTCGCGGAGCCGGTGCGCTCGTTCGGTTTTTTTCCGCGCCGGCATCGGCGCGGCCTCCACTCTCGTCGCCTCCCGCGGTCCTCCTTGACGGAGGGCCGGCCCCGGCGTTGACCGGGGACCCCGGGCGGAATCGGAAAGTGTGCGGATTTACAGCGAGGTAAGATTTTATCGCAAAGCGGGCCGTTTGGCAAGGGCCACCGCAAGCGGTATAATGGGGAGAAATGACATCCCGCCCGCGCCCGCGCCTCCCCCGCCGGGCCCTCGCCTTTTGCCTGCTGCTGCTTTGGCCCTTCCTGCTGCCCGCCGACGCCTGGTCCAAAAAGTGGCGGCCCCAGGGCAAGCGCATCCGCCACATCCGCATCCTCCGCACGGACATTTTCAACACCAAGCTCAAGAAGGAAAACAAGACGCCCTACCGCGTCATCAACGCCCTCCATTTTTCCACCAAGGAGCGGGTGATCAAGAACGAGCTCCTTATGCAGGAAGGGGAGGCCTACGATCCCCGGCTGGCCCGGGAATCGGAGCGGGCCCTGCGGCGCATTCTGCGCCTGCGGCGGGTGAAAGTGCGGGCCGTGCCCGTGGACGACGACGAGGTCGACCTGGAAGTGCGCGTGCAGGAGACTTGGACCACGGAGCCCATCCTCAGCTTCGAGACCGTGGGCGACGACATCCACGGCAAGATCGGCATCCGCGAAAAGAATTTCCTGGGCTACGGCAAGCAGGTGAGCTACATCTACCGCGAGGAGATGGGCGGGGCGCGGCGGTCCTTGTCCTACGGGGACCCGAACCTCGGGGGCACGCGCCTGCGGCTGAACGCGGACTACGCCGAGGGCGACAACGGCCGCGGCCGCAACCTCACCCTGGCGCGGCCCTTTTTCTCGTCGGTGACGCACTGGTCCGTCTCGGCGTCGGGCCAGGACGAGGATCGCGTGAACCGGGTTTATAAGGACGGCGTGGAGGCGTTCAAGTTCAACGAGCGGGTGCGCTCCGTGGCGGCCGGCGGCGCGCTTTCCTTCGGCTCCACGCCCAGCCGCATACGCCGCGGAGGGCTGGGCGGCCGCTACCTGGAGGAGCGGCTCACCTCCGGCGCCGCCGGCAACGCGGCCGAGGGCCGGCGCTACGCCGTGGCCGAGGCCAGCGTCCACGCGGAAAAAGTCGACTTTCTTTCCGTTGAGAACATCAAGCTGTACGACCGCGAGGAGGATTTCAACCTCGGGCCGTCCCTGCAGGCGACGCCGGGATTTTCCGGACCCTGGGCGGCGGGCTCGCGCCGCGCCGGCTTTTTAAGCCTGGAATCCTTCGCGGGGCGACGGCTGGGCCCCTCTCACTTTTGGCTGGCCACCTTCCGGGGCCAGGGGCGCTACGAGGACGGCGCCTGGCGCGACACCACGCCCCGCCTCGATTGGGAATACTACCACCACTATTCCCCCCGCCAGACGCTGGCCCTGCACTTTCAAGCCGAGCACATCCTCCATCCCGCGCCCGACTCCCAGATACTTCTGGGCGGCGATTCCGGCCTGCGGGGCTACCAGCTCAACCAGCTGTCGGGCAACAAACTGCTCCTGGCCAATCTGGAGCACCGGCTCTTCCTCGTGCCCGACCTCTGGCGCGTGCTGGGACTGGGTTCGGCCGCGTTTTTCGACGCGGGGAACGTTTGGGAGCCCGGGAAGAAAATCGATTTGCGCAACCTGAAGATGAACGTCGGGGCCGGCCTGAGGTTCCACATCACGCGCTCCAGCGTCGGCAACGTCCTGCGCGCCGACGTGGCGTACGCCTTGAAACCCGTGCGGGGCGAGAGCCGCACCGTCGTCACCATCGCCTCCGAACAGGGGTTTTAGCCGCAATGCAGTTCAATTAAGCCGTCTTACCGGCGGAAGCCGGTATCCAGGGCGTTAAATAGTTGCTTAAAAACCAGTTTTACTGCCTGGGCCCCGGCTTTCGCCGGGGTGACACACATTAATTGAACCGCATTGGTTTTAGCCGCCGCAGCGGAAACTTCTCCGGAACGACGGCCGGGCGGCCCCTCTCCCGGCTTTCCCCTTTTACTTGATGATGAGGAACTCCACCCGCCGGTTCATGGCCTTGCCTTCCTCCGTCGTGTTGTCGGCCACGGGCTGCGTTTCGCCCATGCCGGCGGTGGCGATCTTTTCGGCCGGCAGGGAGAAGTTTTCAACGAGGTACTGCCGCACCGCCTCGGCCCGCGCGGCGGACAGGGCCTTGTTGTCCATGTCGCCGCCCACCTCGTCGGTGTGCCCCACCACGCGCACGCCGAGCTCGGGATACCGCCGCAAGATGGTTCCCACGATGTCCAGCGTTTCGTAGGACGACTCCAGCAAAACGGCCTGCCCGGTCTCGAAGCGGATGGACGAAATCTTTTTGGAGAACATGTCCTCCTGCACCCGGTTCAGCTCGGCCTGGGCCTGCTCCTGGGGCGTGGGGGCGGGAGGCTCGGGAATCGCCGGCGGCGCCTCCCGAATGACCAGCGGCCGGCGGGGCCGGTCGGGAATCCAGGAATCCGGAATGTAGAAGTTGATGAGGGCCGAGGCCGTGGCCGTCTGGAAAGCCTTCTCGGCGATGGACGGCCGCGGGAAATAGCGGTACAGCCCCTCCACGCCGACGGAAACCACCGGGCTCAAGGTGTACTCCACGCCCGCGCCCAGGGCGCCGGTGAGCTTGGTCCAGTGGTGCCGCACGGAAAAAACCGTGCGCTGGTTGCGGCTGAAACCCAGGCCGCCCGCCAGGTAGGGGTTCCAGGACGCCGTCCGCGCCAGGGAAAGGAAACCCATGAACATCAGGGGCTGGGTGACGGTCTTCTGGGACGCCTGCTCCTTGCGGCGGAAGCTCTGGCTGGAAAACACCGCCGCCGCAGACCAGCGCTCCGTCAGGTCCTGGCGCAGGCGCGCGCCGTAACCGGGCCCCGAATCGTTGGGCTGGGAAAATTCGGACGGAGAAACGGGGAACGCCCGGCCCGCCTCGATGCCCACGCTCCAGCGCGAGCGGTGGTCCAGCTCCGCGGCCGCCGGCCAGGGCGAAGAGAACAAAGCGCAGAGCAGAAGCCGGCGGAAGCCGGACGCGTTGGCGGGCGGGCGGCGCGCCGCGACCGGCCTTGGAAATCTTTTCATCCCTGGCCCTCCCTCGGATTTTTTCCCCCGCGAACTTCGACCGCGGGGTTCAAAGACGGGGTTCGTGTTATCGGACGGCGTCCGGAGGGCGCCGGCTCCGGAAATTTCCGGGCTGGGGCTTTCGCCCGACCGGCGGCCGCCGCGGCCGAAGATCGGTCCGCTCTCAACGGGCGCTTCGCTTTCCCGCCGCTCTTGGCGGACGCCCCGGCCGCGCGGCTCCGCCCCGCGGACGGAAATTTTCGGCGACGCGCAAGGCCCAATGGGCGGCCGCGATGGTGGCGGCGGGGTCGGCGCGGCGGCCGGGGCGCGGGGCGGCGGCCAAATCGAAAGCGGTGCCGTGGCCCGGGGACGTGCGCGTCCAAGGAAGGCCGGCGGTGATGTTGACCACGGGGCCGGCGCGGGAGGCCTTGAGCGGGATCATCCCCTGGTCGTGGTAGAGGCACGCCACCGCGTCGAAAGAGCCGGCGGCGTGTTTGCCCCAGGCCACGTCGGCGGGGAGCGGGCCGGCGATGTCCACTCCGAGCTTGCGCAAGGCCGCGGCGGCCGGCGCCACCGTGCTGATTTCCTCCCGGCCCAGAAGGCCGTTGTCCCCCGCGTGGGGATTGAGCCCGCACAAAGCCCACTGGGGACGACGTCCGGTCCCGAGCGCTCGTTTCAACCACGCGTCGGCCGAACGGACCGAATCCGAAATCGCTTTCACGGTGAGCCGGCGGGGAACGGCCGACAAAGGAACGTGCCGCGTGATGAGAAGGGCCAGGAGCCGCCCGGCCGCCATGAGCATTTCCGACCGCGCAACGCCGGAGAGGGCCGCGAGCAGCTCCGTGTGCCCAGGGAAGGGCACGCCGGCCAGGCGGAAAGATTCTTTGGAGACCGGACCCGTCACCACGGCGGCGACGCGGCCCTGCATGGCCAGGGAAGCGGCGATTTGAACGGAGAGAGAAGCGGACTCCCCGCCGATTTTTTGCGGACGGCCGGGGACCAGTTCCCGTATGCGGGGATGCGGCGCGTGGAGGACGTTGAGGACGCCCGGGCGGTCGATGTATTCGTCCGGATCGGCCAGGGGCAGAACGCGGGCGCCGCAGCGCCGCGCGACCCAGGCGTCGCCCACCAGGAGCGGCCGGCAGAGGCGGCGCAGGCCGGGATCCAAGGCAGCGGCCGCCGCCGTCCAGGGCCCGATTCCGGCGGGATCGCCCAGCGTGACGGCCAGCAGGGGGCGCAAGGACGCGGGCGGCCGGGAACGAGAAACCATCAAAACGCCTTGAAGGTCAATTCCAAAATTTTCCGCCCTGAACCGCCGTCACAGAACAAACCCCCGGCCGCGACCCTTGTTTCGGGATTCACAGCCGGGGGTTTGTCGGTAAATGGAACGCAAGCATGGGATTGGGGCCGCACGAGCCGGGCCTCCGCGATGGACGGCCCGCAACCGCTCTCGCGCCGAACGGCCCACGCCTTACTTCTTATTCGCCTCCGCCGCGGCGGGGTCCATGACGATCTTGATGGAGGCGCCTTTGCGCAGGTCCTGCACGAAGCGCTCGAAGGTTTCCTGCTGCTGGGCGCGATACAAATATTCTTTGAGCTGGTCCCGCACCTCGTCGAACTTCAAGCGGCCGGCGGGCTTCTTCTCCTCCAGCCGGATGAGGTGCAGCCCGAACTCGGTTTCCACCACGGGCGACAGGTCGCCGGGCTTCTTCAGATCGAATGCGGCTTTCTCAAAAGGCTGGACCATCTGGCCGCGGCCGAAAAAGCCCAGGTCGCCGCCCGCCTGGGCGCTGGCCTTGTCGTCGGAAATCTCGCGCGCGGCCTCGGCGAAATCGGCGCCGCCGGAAATTTTCTTGCGCAGGTCCTCGAGCTTGCGCTTCGCCGCGGACTTGTCTTTGAAGGACGCGTTGGGCTCCAGCCGGATGAGGATGTGGCGCGCCCGCACCTGCTCGGAGGCCTGGGCGCCGAAGTAGCGGGCCATGGACTGAAGGTCCGCCTGGGCCTCGGCGTCCCTGTCCTTGACCTCCTTGCCTTCCATCACGCGCATCAGATCGTCGAAAAGCGCGCGCGCTTCGGCGTCCGAGGGCTCCTTCGTGCGCGTCCGCACCTCTTGGCCGGTGAGCTGCACCACGCTGAGCTGGTCGCGGATGCGGTCCTCGAATTTCTTTTCCGTCAGGCCTTCCTTGGCCAGCTCTTCCTTGAACCGGGATTCCGCCTCCTTGACCGCGGAGGGCTTGCTCTTGGCCAGCTCTTTCCAGGCCGCGGACAGGTCCACGCCGCCGGCCGGGTCGAGGGAGCCGGGGTCCTGGGGCTTGTCGGCCATGGCTTTCTGCACGATGCGCTCGAGCTCCTGGCGCCCCTCGTCGGGCAGGAAGCGGCTTTTCACCTGCACCTTGCCGTTCTCGAAATCGCGCTGGCCCACGCGGGTCTTGCGCTTCTTGGCCTCCTGAAGCAAAAGGCGGTCGTCGATCATCTGCTGGAGCATGCGCCCCTTGGCTTCCTTCTCCCAGGCGGGCGTGCGGCGGTCGGGAGGCAGCATTTTTTCCTGCTGGTCCATGAACGCTTCCCAGTTCTTCTCAAACTCGGACAGCAGGATGGCCTCGCCGTTGACCGTGGCGATGGTGCGGTTGACCACCTTGGCGGCGGCCGCGGGCAGAGCGGCCAGGAGCGCGAGGGCGATGAGGGCGGCGTATCGTCGGTTGTTCAAAGGGTGTTCCTCCTAATTTTGCGTCGCTTCCGGCGGGCGGAGGGCCAAACCCTCCAGCGCCGGCACGTCGGTGAAAATTTTATGGCGACCGCGGGCCTCGTCGATCCAGCTTTGGAACTTGCGCTTCTCGAGCACGGCCCGGGCCGGCTCCCGCACCTGCTCGAAGGGCCGCGCCGACAAAGGGCGCTCGCCCGTCTTGCGGATGATGTGGCGGCCGTAAGGCGAGGAAACGACGCCGCTGGTTTCGCCCGTCTTCAAGGCGAAGGCCGCCTCCTCGAACTCAGGGACCAGCGTGCCGCGCATGAAGTAGCCCAGGTCCCCGCCCTGGGCCGCTGTGGCCTTGTCCTCGGAATAAAGGCGGGCCAGCGTTTCAAATTTTTCGCCCTTGGCCAGTCGGGCCGACGCGTCCCGGGCCGCGGCGCTGGAACTGAACAAAATATGGCCGGCGCGGATCTCCGATTCCCGGAACCAGAAATCCTTCACTTCCTCCTCGGTCACGGCCAGGTCCTTGTCCTTGATGGACCGGAGGAACTCGCCCATCACCACGCGCTCGCGGTTCTCGGCCAGCTGACGGCGGAAATCGTCCTCCAGCTCCTGCAGGCGGCGCCGCACGGCTTCGGACTCGTCGAACCGGGCCCGCCGGGCCTCGGCCATGAGGAGCTTGCGCCGGATCAGCACCTCGAGAAATTCCTTGCGTCCGGGGAGGGTGGACAAATAATCCTCGCCCGAAAAAGGCTGGCGGGCCGCCTCGCGGCGAAACTCCGCCTCGGTGATGGTTTCGGAGCCCACCCGGGCCAGGACGGGCTCCTTTTCACGGCAGCCGGCCGCGGCGAAACACAATAAAAAGATCGGTAAAAACGGCTTGCGCCCAAGGGGCTTGTACATTTTCCGATTCTATAGAATCAATCGAGGGTTGACAAGAAATTTTTGACCCACGCCAGCAGAGGCTCGGGCGGAGCCGGCTCCCAGCGCATGCCGAAGGGCGGGCCCGGCAGGAACGAGAAGGCGGGGCCGTGGGTCTTGACGAGGTTTTCCAGCGTCGCCGGGGAAAACGAGACGTTGTTCTCGAAATGGACCTCCAGGCCGTCGCGGACGAGCGACACCCGCGCGGCTTTTTTCTTTTTCGCCGCGTGGCGCAGTTCGGCCACCTCGAAAAGGGCGGCGGCGGGGGCGGGCAGGCGTCCGCAGCGGTCCTCCAATTCGGCGCGGAGGGCGTCGAGCCCGGAGGCCGGCGCGTCCAACAGCCGCTTGTAAAACGCCACCCGGTCCCCCTCCGACGGCATGTAATCTTCCGGCAGGTAGGCGGAAACGGGCAGCTCCAGGGCGGGCTCGGCGCCGGCGTCGTCGGCCGGGGCGCCGTCCCTCTGGCGGCGGATCTCGTCGGAAAGCAGCCGGCCGTAGAGGGCGATGCCCACCGCGTTGACGAACCCGTGCTGTTGGGGGCCCAAAAGGTTGCCGGCGCCGCGGATCTCCAAGTCCCGCAGGGCCAAGTTGAACCCCGCGCCGAGGGAAGCGAACTCGCGCAGGGCTCCCAGGCGTTTTTCCGCGTCTTCGCTCAGCGTGCGGGCCGAGTGGAAAAGATAGCAATAGGCCTTCTGCCGCTCGCGGCCCACGCGGCCCCTCAGTTGATAAAGCTGGGAGAGGCCGAAGTCCTCCGCTTCCTCCACCACCAGCGTGTTCACCGACGGGATGTCCAGGCCGGACTCGATGATGCTGGTGGAAAGCAGGATGTCGTGCTTCTTGTGCAGAAAGTCCCACATGATTTTTTCCAGCTGGGCGCCGGTCATCTGTCCGTGGGCGGCGCCGATCTTGGCCTGGAGGCCCCGCGCCTTCAGCAGGCCTTCCAGCCACTGGCGGCGGGAGTCCAGGGAGCCCACCCGGTTGTGCACGTAAAACACCTGGCCGCCCCGCTGAAGCTCGTGCTCCAGCGCCGCGGCCACGACGCCTTCGTCGAAGGGGCCCACGTGGGTGGCGATGGGCAGGCGGCCCTCGGGCGGGCTTTCGATGAGGGACATGGCCTTCAGGCCGCCGAGAGCGGACCCCAGCGTGCGCGGGATGGGCGTGGCCGACAGGGCCAGAACGTCCACCACGTCGCGGAAGGCGGCCAGGCGCTCCTTCTGCTTCACGCCGAAGCGGTGCTCCTCGTCCACGATGATGAGGCCCAGGTTCTTGAACGCCACGTCGGGCGAGAGCAGGCGGTGCGTCCCCACCACGATGTCCAGCACGCCGCGGCGCAGGTCCGCCACGATGCGCTTTTGCTCCGCCGGCGCGGAAAAGCGCGACAGCACCGCCACGGAAATGGGGTAGTCGGCGAACCGCTCGCGGAAGTTGCGGCCGTGCTGCTCCGCCAGAATGGTGGTGGGCACCAGCACCGCCACCTGGCGGCCCGCCGACGCGGCCTTGAACGCCGCCCGCATGGCCACCTCGGTCTTGCCGTAGCCCACGTCGCCGCAGACCAGCCGGTCCATGGGACGGGGCGACACCATGTCGGCCTTCACCTCGCGGATGGCCCGGGCCTGGTCCGGCGTCAGCTCATAGAGGAAGGAATCGCCGAACTCTTTTTCCATGTGGGAATCCGGCGGGAAAGCCGTGCCCGCCAAGGCGGCGCGCTTGGCGGCCCGCGCCAGCAGGTCCCGCGCCAGGGCGGCCACCTCCTCCTTCACTTTCTCCTTGGCGCGCTCCCACGCCGCCGTGTCCAGGGAGGACAGCTTGGGCTTTTTCCCTTCGGCGCCCACGAACTTCTGCACCTGCTTGAACTCGAAGAGAGGCACCCGCACGCGGTCGCCGCCCTTGTATTCCAGCGTGAGGTAATCCGCCTCCACACCGGCGGCTTTCACGCGGCGCAGGCCGGTGTAGCGGCCCACGCCGAACTGCTCGTGCACCACGTAATCGCCCTTGGCCAGGTCCGAGACGCCGGCCAGGGACTTGCCGCCGATGAACTTGGGCAGGCGGAGGCGCCGCCGCGCGCGGCCGAAAATCTGGGCGTTGCAGAGCACGGCCCGCTTGTTTTCCGGATCCAAAAATCCGCGGTTGAGGTTGCCGATGGGGAAGTCCAGCCGGCGGGCGGGCGCCTCCCGTCCGTCGGGGCCGGCGGACGGGCGGGCCTCGAAAAAGGCGGACAGGGACCGGTCCTGCTCCAGGAGGATTTCCTCCAGGCGCTCCTGCTCGCCGGGGTTGTGGCAGAAGATCGCGGCCGTCCAGCCGGCTTCCATCCATTTCTTGATTTCGGCGGCGAAGAACGCGGCGGCCGCCGGGCCCGGCGCGGCCGGCGGCGGCAAAAATTTCTCCTCCCGGTCGGCGGCGCCCAGCTCCACGCGCAAAACGGTTTTCCCCTCCCGCGCCGGACGCCCCTCCTCGGGCAGGTTGGAGGCGAAGAGCGTGCCGCCGCCCAAATAATCCATGAGCGTCGCGCGTCCCGCCGCCCACGGACCCGACAGGGACGCGGGGCGGACCGTGGCCGCGTCCACCGCGTCCGTCGAGCGCTGGGTGGACAAATCTATTTTGCGCAGGGACTCGATGCGGTCGAAGGGCCAAAGGGCGCGCAGGGGCACCTCCCAGCCCGGCGACCACAGGTCCAGGACCTCGCCGCGCACGGCCATCTCCCCGCTTTGCTCCACGGCGTCCACGCGGCTGTAGCCCGCGCGCGCCAGATGGGCGATCAATTCTCCGCGGTCCAGACGCTCCCCCACGCGCAGGTCGCGGTGCGCCCGGCGGAACTCCTCCGGCGCGGGCAGGCTCTCTTTGGCCAGGGGCCAGGCGGCCGCCAACAAGGGGACGTCCGTTTCCCGGCGGCCGGCCTGCGCCGACGTGAGCTCTCCCGCCGGCCAGCCCAGCAGCCAGCGGGAAAGCGCCGCCACCTGCTGGTCGGGCTCCTCCTCGGGAAAATAGGCCGCGCGGCCGGGCGAACCCGGGTCTTGCCAGCGCTCCAGCGCCTCGAAATCCTCCGCCAGCTCCTGGGCCCGCTCGTCGGACCGCGTCAGCGCCAGGACGCGCCCCAGATTTTCCCGCTCCCGCCAGAGCCACCAGGCTTCGGCGCCGCCGGGGAGGCCGCTCACGCGGAGGACGTTGGATGTTTGTGTTTGAAGTTGGTTCATTTAAATTTGCGTGTCATCCTGAGCAACGCGAAGGATCTCACCGCTTTTTTGTCGGGTCGATAGACCGTCATACCGGCGAAAGCCGGTATCCAGAGCTGGTGGAGTAAGTTTTAGAATTCAGTTTTGTTTTCCAGGGGCTCCACCCCTGGACCCAGCCATACTTTCCCAATAGTGCCGCGTTATCAGAAATCATTAATTGATATTCGTTTTGTAATGGTTGGCTTTTAACTAAAGCATCATATCCTCGATTAAAGCGTCCTATAATTTTGCTTACAAACCATCCGATTACAGCCAAACAAGAAGTAGCCAAAGCAGACATAAAGGCGCCTACAGCACTAAAAATGTATAAAGGATATTTTTCAATGAACACATGGGTAAGGGCATATCCTAAAACAAGGAATGCGCTTGCGAAGAGAATGAAAAGGAATAGGATTATTTTTAAAGTTTTCATTTTTGAATTATTCGGCTGTATTGTCCAAATCTAAGCCTTTCGGGCCCCTGTGGCGGTTCGAGCACGCCGTTTTCGCGGAAGCGGGAGGCCCGACCTGATGGCCCCGATGGGCTGTTGAGGGGCCGGAATGTCGGGCCGCCGCGAAAACGGCGCGCGCAGGCCACCGGGGTGTCCTTTTTCTTTCTCCATACTTTCTTTTTGGACAAGCAAAAAGAAAGTATGGCCGGGTGAAGGGGTGGAGCCCCTTCGATGTGGTCGTTGCCCTCAATTAAACCCGCACAAAACACCGAAACGGCCGTCGGGGATTCCCGGCGGCCTGGCGGGGCTGCCACAACATCTAAATTAAACTACTTTTTCCGCAGGGCTCGCCAGGGGCGGTTTTTATCCCGGGCGCCGGGGCGGAAATTTTTTTGCGGGGGGCGCGGCGCTGGGGGCGGAACGGAGAGCGGCGCGCCGGAAGGCATGAACAGGGAAACGCTTTCCACGTGGGCGGTCTGGGGAAACAGGTCCACGGGAACGCTGCGGCGCAGGAGGTAGCCGCCGGTGGACAGGTAGCGCGCGTCGCGGGCCAGGGTGGCGGGATCGCAGGACACGTAAACGATTTTCGCCGGGGCCAGGCGCATGACGGCCTTCAGAACCGATTGTTCGCAGCCGGCGCGGGGCGGATCCAGCACCACGGCGCCCAGCACGTCGTCCACGCCCCGGCTGAAGCGGCCGCGGGTCAGCACGTCCTCGCAGCGGCCCTGGTAGAAGCGCACGTTGGAAACGCCGTTCTCCTTGGCGCTTTCGATGGCGTCCTCCACGGCCTGGGCGTTGTCTTCCACGGCCCAAACGTATTTGGCCTTGCGCGCCAGGAGTTGGGCGATGGCGCCCACGCCCGCGTAAAGCTCCAGGGCGTGGTCCTCGAGCTTCAGGTCGGCGAACTCCGCGACTTTTTGATAAAGCTTCTCCGCCATCTCGCGGTTCACCTGGAAAAAAGTTCCGGGGGACAGCCGGAAGCGCAGGCCCAGGAGAGTTTCCTCCAAATACCGTTTCCCCCACAGGTGCCGCCACTGGGGTCCCAGCACCACGCTGCCCGGCTTGGGGTTCACGTTTTGAAACAAACTGCGCAGGCCCGGGTTGGCGGCGGACAAATATTCGGCGAAGGCCACGGCGTTGGGGAAGCCCTCGTCCTTGGTCACCAGGGCGGCGAGCAGGTTTCCGCCGGCGCCGACGCGGATCAGCAGGTGGCGGAGCCAGCCTTGTTCCGTGGATTGATCGTAGGCGGCCGCCGGGTGGCGGGCGAACCATTCTTTGACGGAACGGAAGAGGGCCACGGCGGGCTCGGGCTGGACCAGGCAATCGTCGAAGGGGACGATGTTGTGGCTGGCGGGCGCGTAGAAACCGGCTTTCAGGCCGCCGGCCGGGTTGTCCGGCCCGCCCGCGGGCGCAAAGGGAATTTGGGCCTTGTTGCGGTAGCGCCAAGGCGACTCCGCGGCCAGGGTTTCCTCCACGGGCGGCTTGGCGATGCGGCCCACGCGCTGGAAAGCCTCGATGAGAAGTTGCCGCTTCGCCCGGGCTTGGGCGGCGTAGTCCAACTGCTGCCAGTCGCAGCCGCCGCAGACGGTCTCCGGCGCGGCGCCGGGCTTGAAGAAATAGGGGCAGGGGGCGGCTACGCGCTCGGGCGCGGGTTCGACGATGGACGAGATCCAAGCCTTGGCGAAATTCTTGCGGGCTTCCCAGCGGGCGGTCCGCACGCGGTCGCCGGGCGCGCCGTAAGGGACGAAGACCACGCGCCCCTCTTGCCGGGCCACGGCGTCGCCGCCCAGGGCGAGGCCGTGCAGAGAAAGTTCGGGTTCCGCGGGATCGGTCATAAAGTCGGGGGGAGGCCGGCGCGCGGCCCAGGACCGGCGATCAGGCGAGCTTTTGGAGCGCTTGGCGCCCCGTCATGCCGGGCTTGACGCCGCGGCGCTTGGCCTGAACGGACACGTCGGCCACGGGGCTCTCCAACAATTCATCCAAAGTTTTGATTCCGCGCACCACGGCGGCGGCTTGGCCGAATTTATCGGCCACGGCCATGTCCAAATACCCGCACATGACGTAGCCCTTCTCTCCCCGCGCCAAAAGCAGGGGAGCGCCCGGCAGATTGATCTCGAAACCGACGGCCTTTTTAGGGCCCAGGGAAATATCGCGTGTTCTCATGGCAGCATGACCTCGTTTCTCTGGCGGCAGCCTCAGAACCGATGAGGCGAACAGCTGGAAGGGCTCTCGGCGGAAGGATTTCTCATTCTATCTCTGCGGGAAAACTTTGTCAAACCCGCCCTTGACTAGAATACTTTTGTATGCTATCCTGACACCCTCACCGAAATCCGCTCCGCCGCCCAGGTTCCGGCCCCGATGAAGGATCGAGAGGTGTCCCATGTTTTTCAACCCGTTCGACGCGCTTTGCTTTTGGCTGGTGGTCCGCGGCCTGAGCCGCTGCCGCTTTTGCAACCGGGCCCGGCCGGGGCCCGATGCCTGCCCCTGCGGCCGGGCTACGACACCCAGGCCGCCAGCCCGCCGCCGCGAGACCCCCGAGGCCCACCCGCGCCTGGCCGACGCCGCCCGCCTGCTGGCGCGGAAAGTCCAGACCTGCCTGTGGTAGCGGGCGGCGAAACCCCGTTCGAACGCCTCGTTGAAAATGGGCCCGCGCGTTGCCGCGCGCTCATGATTTGATATACTTCGTCCCATGCCGAATCCATTCCATCGGCAACGGCCGAACGGCTTCCGCCTCCGCGACATCCCCCGCATCCGCCCCGGCGTTGTTGCCGGGACTTGACCATGCCCGACGCGCCGCCTCCCCTTTCCGCCCTCTCGGCCCAGGACTTCGAACTGCTCCTGCAGGCCACGCGGATTTTGTCCTCCAAATTGGACGACGCCGACTTGCTGGAATCGGTCATGAAACTGGCCGCCCGGGTGGTGAAGGCCGAGGCCGCCTCCATCCTTCTTCTGGACGAGCGCGCCGGCGAGCTCTACTTCAACGTCGCCCTGGGCGCGGCCGAGCGGGAGCTGAAGCAGGTCCGCTTGAAAGTGGGCGAGGGCCTGGCGGGCTGGGTGGCGGAGAACCGCCGGCCGGCCATCGTCAACGACGTGCGCTCCGACCCGCGCTGGACCGGCAAGGTGGACGAAAAAAGCGAGTTCACGACGCGCCAGATCCTGGCCGTGCCCCTGCTGAACAAGGGCCGCCTGCTGGGCGTGGTGGAGGCCATCAACCACCGCGACGGCCGCCCCTTCACCGTGCAAGACCAGGGCTTGCTGGAAGCCTTCGCCTCCCAGGCCGCCGTGGCCCTGGAGAACGCCGGCCTCTTCTCCGAGGTGAAAGCCGAGAAGGAGAAGCTGGCCATGGTGTTCCGCGAGATGTCCGACGGCGCGCTGGCGGTGGACGAGGCCGGGACCATCCGCCTCATGAACGCGGCGGCGGGGCGGCTCTTCGGCGTATCGCCGGCGGACGCCGTCGATTGCCTGTCGGTTAAGGACCTCATGCGGGGATTCGCCGTGATCCCGCCCCTGGAGATGGCCCTGGAGGAGCGCGAGAAAAGCGCCGAGCTGGAGCTCGTGCGCCGCGAAGGCAAAAGTTTCGTCCTCTCCGGCGCCGTCAACCGGCTCACCGACGGCTCGGGCCGGCTGCTGGGCCACCTCATCCTCCTGCGCGACGTGACCGAAGCGCGGAAAGAGGAAATGCTCAAGCGGAACTTCCTTTCCCTCATGTCCCACAAGCTCAAGACCCCCTTGGTCACCATTTCCGGCTACGCGCCCATGCTGCTGGCCAGCGGGCAGCTCAACGATTTCCAGAAGAAGGCCCTCACCGCCATCATGAACCAGGGGCTCCAGCTCAACAGCCTGGTGGACAAGCTGCTCACCTTCAGCATGGTGGAGTCGGACACGCTCAACCTGCAGTTGGGGCCCGTGGACGCCAAGCAGGCGGTCCAAGAGGCCGCGTCCCAGCTCAGGTCCTATTTGGACTCCATCGGCGCCCGCGCGGACCTGGACGCGTCCCTGGATTCCCTGCCGCGCGCCCGCGCCGACCTGGACCGCCTGCGCGAGGTCTTCAAGAACCTCCTGGAGAACGCCGTGAAGTTCAACGACAAAACGGAAAAATCCGTGCGGGTCTCCGGCGCCCTGATCAACGGTCGCCTGCGCCTTTCCGTCGAGGACGACGGGCCGGGCATCCCTTCGGAGGAGCACGACAAAATTTTCCAGAAGTTCTACCAGATCGAGGAGTCCTTCACGGGGCAGGTCGAGGGCGCGGGCCTGGGCCTGGCCCTCGTCAAGCGCATCGTGGAAGCCCACGGCGGCGAAGTGGGCGTGGATTCCGTCCCCGGCCGCGGCACGATGATTTATTTCACGCTGCCGGCGGCCGACAAATGACGCGCCCGCCCGCCTCCCGCCCGGGAAACGCCCCATCGTGACCCTCGTTCCCCACGCCGATTTCTACGCCGGCTTTCTGGGCCGGGGCGACTTCGCCGACGTTTATTTGGAGGAGTCTTCCCACCTGGCCATGCGCTGGGAGGACCAGAAGCTGGAGGACATCGTCCAGGGTTCGGGCGGCGGCGCCGGCCTGCGCTGTCTGCGCGGCCGGGAAACGCACTACGTCCACGCCGACGCCCGCCGGCCGCTCTCCGACGGCCTGGACGACGGGGAGAAAGAGCGCTTCGCCGCCCTGGCGGGCGACCTGGCCCGCCGCCTGCCCGCCGTCCGCCGCAAGATCGTCTGGAAGCCGGCCCCCGCGCTCGTCCACAAGGTGCGCATCCACCCCGACGCCGTCTCGCTCAAGAACAAGGCCTCCCTCATGGCCCGGGCCGACAAGGCCGCGCGCGTCTATTCCATGGTGCGGCAGGTGACGGTCTCCTACGGCCAGCGCGTCAAGCGGGTGGCCTGCCTGAACTCGGCCGGAGAGCTCTTCGTCGAGGAACGCATCTATTTGGTGTTTTCCGTCCACGTCACCGCGGCCAAAGGGGACCTGCTTCAGACCGCCTACGAGGCCGTGGGCGGCATCGAGGGGGCCGAAATGTTCGAGCGCGTGCCGCCTGAATGGGCGGCCGAGATCGCCGCCAAGCGCGCCATCGCCAAGCTGATGGCCCCGCCCGCCCCCGCCGGGGAGCTGGCCGTGGTCATCGCGTCGGAAGCCGGCGGCACCCTCATCCACGAGGCCATCGGGCACGCGCTGGAGGCCGACGCCGTGCAGGAAGGCGCCTCGCCCCATTTCGCCGGCAAGATCGGCAAGACGGTGGCCTCGCCCCTGGTCACGGTGGTGGACGATCCCACCCTGCCCGGCCGCCGCGGATCCTTCTTCTACGACGACGAGGGCGTCCCCGCCCGGCGGGCGGTTCTGGTGGACCGGGGCGTCCTGAAGGATTACCTCTACGACCGCCGCTGCGCCAAAAAGGACGGCCGGCCTTCCAACGGCCGCGGTCGGCGCGAATCCTACGCCCACAAACCCATCCCGCGCATGTCCAACATCTTCATCGCGCCGGGCAAGGAATCGCCCCAGGCCATCGTGCAGTCCCTGGCGCGCGGCCTCTACGTCACGCGCATGGGCGGCGGCCAGGTGAACACCGCCACGGGCGACTTTGTTTTCGAGGTGGACGAAGGCCACTGGGTGGAGAACGGACGCGTCAAGCACTTGGTGCGGGGCGCCACCCTCCTGGGCAACGGCCCCGAGATCCTGCGTTCCATAGACCGCGTGGGCTCCGACCTGGGCTGGGCCATCGGCACCTGCGGCAAGGACGGCCAGGGCGTCCCCGTGGCCGACGGGGTGCCCACCCTGCGCATCCCGAAAATCATCGTGGGCGGGACGGAGAAAAAATGAGGCCGGGCGAAAGGCGGGCCGGCGGTCCGCCGCAGCGCCGCGCGGCCGGCTGGTCATGAACGCCTCTTACTCCAAAGTCAGCACGTTTTATTTCTGCCCGAAAAAGTACGAGTACCGCTACGTGCGGGAGATGCCCGCCCCGGCCAAACCCGAGCTGGCCTTCGGCGTGGCCCTGCACGCCGCCCTGGAGGCGAATTTCCGGCAGAAGATCGAAACGCGGCGGGACCTGCCCCTGGCCGAGGTGATGGCCGTGTTCCGGCGCGAGCTGGAGGAAGGCCTGCTCAAAGTCCCCGACGACCAGCTGCGGGGCCCGGCGGAGTTCCATTATCTGCGCGCCATGGGCGAACACTTCGTGGAGCTTTTCATGCGCGACCGGGCGCCCGGCCTTCAGCCCGCGCCGCGGGGCGTGGAATGCTTTTTCAGGATCCCCCTGCCGGGCGGCCACCAGATCACCGGCAAGTTCGACCTGATGGACGCTCAGGGCGTCATGCACGACTTCAAGACGTCGAGCAAACCCTACGACGCCCGCTCGGCCGACAAGACCCAGCTGGTGATCTACGCCTGGGCCTGCGAAAAGCTCTTCGGCCGTCCGCCCACGGGCCTCTGCTTCGACGTCTTCGTCAAGGGCGACGGCGCCGACGGCCGCGTCGCGCTGCAGGAGCCCATCCTGTTCCCCGTCCCCGCTCCCTGGGAAATGGCGCAGGTGGCCCAAAACCTGAGCCGGCGCATTGAAAAAATCATGGACGTGCAGAGGCTGGACGCCTTCCCCTGGGCCTTCGAGCCCCTGCGCTGCCGCTGGTGCGAATACCTGGAACCCTGCCGGGACGACTGGGAGAAAAGCGGCCGCCCCCCGCCCCAACGCCCCCGCTGGGAAGCCCTGGTCTAACCTGGACTCCCCGGTTGGATCGCGAATTCGACGAAAAATTCGGGCCTTTTTCCTTCACAAAAAAGTTCGGCCGTAGTCCCCGCTGCGCTCTCATTTTTCGTAGAAAGGCCCGTCTTTTCCGTCTTGGTTCTCGCGCCCAACCGGGGAATCCCAGCTAAAAAAACCGCGGAACGAAGCCCCGCCACGCCGATGGCGGAACTTCGCTTCGCGGTTCTTTCGTCCGGCGCGGGCTAATACCGGCCTAAGGCGGCCGGCAGGCGCAGGGGCACGCGGCAGGTGTCGGCGTAGAAGGGCAGGAGCGCCTTGATCTTGGGCAGGCTTTCCTCCATGAGCTCCTCGCCCACCTTGATGATCTCCGGAGCGCGGTGAAACTCCGACCAGGCGAAGGCCGCGATGTCCGGCGTGAGCGTGACGTGGGAAATCTCCGACCGCGTGAGCGCCACCTCGTACTGCATGGTGTAGAGCGTTTTCAACATCACCTGAAAAATGTTCGGGCCCTTCAAATAAGCGGAGGAATAGCGGCGGCTGCTGCGCTTCATGCCGGGGAAGCGCTTCTCCGACGGGCGGCAGGTGAGGTTCACCGACACGAGCACGTTCGCCCCCAAAGACGCCACCACCGACGTGGGCACCGGGTTCACCAGGCCGCCGTCCACCAAATAGCTCCCTTGATGGAAGAAGGGCTGGAAAAAAAACGGCAGGGACAAGGACGCCCGCACCGCCTCCGCCGCTTTCCCCTGCTTCAGCACCACCTCTTCCCCGGTTTGAATGTTCGTGGCCACGCAGGCGAAGGGCGTGTCCAGCTCCTCGAACGTCTTGTCGCCCAGATGCTCCTTCAAAAATTTCAGCACCTCCCGGCCCAACAGGACGCCCTGCCAAGGCACCGTGAAATCGGCCAAAGCGAGCATCTTCCGTTTGGTGATGCTCACGGCGATGCGCTCCAGCTCGTCGGGCGTCTTGCCCGCGGCGTAGAACGCGCCGATGAGCGCGCCGATGGACGTGCCGGCGATGACGTCGGGGAAAATGCCGTGCCGCTCCATCACCCTCAACATGCCGATCATGGTGTAGCCGTAGGCCGCCCCCGACCCCATGGCGAAGCCGATGCGCAGGCCGCCCAGGCGCCGCGCCAGGCGGTCCATGAGGCGCCGCGTCAGGGGCGCGTCGTCGGGCAGGAAAACGTTGTGCGCCTCCATGCGCTCCCGCCCCAAGGTGGTCCGCCAGGGAAGCCGGAAGTTCACCGCCGGTCCGCCCTGCATGGGAGGCCCCTCGGCCAGCTGCACGCGGAAAATCTGGTCCGCCGTCCGGAAGCCGGCCAGACCCTCCAGCAGCTCCGCGTCCCCCGGCGAGGGCGAGTCCTTCTCCACGTAAATCAGGGAGTCCGACTCCTCCAAAACGGCCCGGGCCGCCGCCGAAAGGCGCGGGGGCATGACCAGCAGGGTGATGTCGTAGACCTCGCGCAGGATGGCCAGCAAGGGGTAGATGGAGCTGAAGAACTTTCCCTCGATGAGCGACAGGGGCAGGCTCAGGAGCTCGAGCCCCGAAGGGTGATACACCGTCAGCCGCGCCAGCACTTCGGGCGACGCCAGGTCCTCGTGCCGCAGGGACCGCTCGCCGCTGCGCACCGGCGCCAGCCCCAGGGACATGGCGAAGAGGCCCGACTCCTGGTCGTGGATGTCCAGAAGCAGAACTTTCCGCCGGGTCTGCTCGGCCAGGGCCAAGGCCAGGTTCACCGTGAACACCACCCGGTTGGGCAGGGACAGGTGGCTCATGACGGGATGGATCCGCGGCGTCCAGCTGCCCGCCGTGGCCGCGGTCTTGGTCTTGATGACGTCCGCCAGGCGCCGGGACAGGAAGCGGGAAATGTGAACGGCCATGGCGGGCCGCTCACGCAGGAGAGGTTCGAAATCTTTCCGCCGCAGGACCAAAAGCTCCGTGGTGGAATCGGCCTCCACCGTGTTGCGGCGCGGCTCGCCGGTCAGAAGGGCCATCTCGCCCAACACGTCGCCGCGGCGGCCCACGTGGGCCAGGATGCGCGACTGGCCGTTCTCCCCGCTCATCACGCGCAAGTGCCCCGAGTAGACGATGTAAAGCGCGTCCCCCGGGTCGCCCTGGCGGAACAGGACCGCGTCCTTGGGCAGGGCTTCCAAGGTCATGCGGGCCGCGACGCCGTCGAGCTCGTCGTCGCTGAACCCGGCGAAAAAAGGGATCTTCCTTAAAAACAACAGCCACTCGGCCCGGCTCATGGTTTATACCTCAATTAAACTTAGCCCCGAAACTTCGCTTTGTCAAACGGATCAAAACCGGCCCCGCCCCGCCGCCGCCCGGAGAGCCGCCGGGCCGCCTTTCCTTCGCAAGTCTTATCTTGTATCTTTTAACGCTATGAAATACGCCGCGCCCCGGGGCACCCGGGACATTTCCGACCGGGAAGCCCAGGCCTTCCACCAGCTGGAGGAGGCCGCCCGCTCCGTTTTCCGCCGCTACGGCTATTCCGAGATCCGCACGCCCGCCTTCGAGAACGCGGAGCTGTTCGCCCGCGCCGTGGGAGAGGCCACGGACATCGTGGAGAAAGAGATGTACGTGTTCGAAGACCGCGGCGGGCGCAAGCTGGCCCTGCGCCCGGAGGGAACCGCCGGCGTGGTCCGCGCTTACCTGGAGCGCGGCTGGGACAGGACCGCCGGCATCAAAAAACTTTTTTACATCGGCCCCATGTTTCGGGCCGAGCGCCCCCAGGCCGGCCGCTACCGCGAGTTCTGGCAGATCGGCGCCGAGCATTTCGGCAACCCTTCTCCCCAAGCCGACGCCGACATGCTCTTGATGATCCGCGACGTGCTGGCCGCCTACGGCCTGGCGGAGACAAAATTTCTTTTAAATTCCCTCGGGTGCGCCGCCTGCCGCCCCCTTTACCGGGAAGCCCTGGTGAAATATCTTTCCGACCGGCAAAGCGAGCTTTGCGAAGACTGCCGGCGGCGGCTGGACAAGAATCCCCTGCGCTGTTTGGACTGCAAGATCGACGGCCCCCGCTTGACCGGCGCCCCCGTGGTGGCCGATTCCCTCTGCGAGGCCTGCCGCCTCCACGACAAAGAGCTGGCCTCCCTTCTGGCCTCCGTCGGTTTTCTTTATGAAAAAGCCCACCGCTTGGTGCGCGGCCTGGATTATTACAGCCGCACGGTTTTTGAGATCACCGGCGCGGGCCTGGGCAGCCAAGACGCCCTGGCCGCCGGCGGGCGCTACGATTCCCTGGTGAAAACCCTGGGCGGCCCCGACGTGCCCGCCATCGGCTTCGCCCTGGGCATGGACCGCGCCGCCCGCGCCCGCCACGGCGACTCCCTGTCGAAAGAGCCCGCCGAGGACGGCCCCCGCGTCTTCGTGGCCCTGGCCGGCCCGGGCACCGGCGAGACGGGTTTCGGCATCCTCCAGGAACTGCGGAAAAGCGGCCTCGCCGCCGAGATCGGCTCCGCCGACAAAAGTTTGAAAGCCCAGCTGCGCTGGGCCGACGCTTGGAAAGCCGGCCACGCCGTCATCGTGGGCGAGTCCGAGCTGGCCCGCGGAAAAGTTCTGCTGAAAGACCTGCGGAACCACACGCAGGAAGAAACCGACGCGGCGAGCCTCGCCGTTCGAATCGCCGCGCGCGGGCGGGAAACGCCGCCATGAAGCGCTCCCTGTACTGCGGCCATGTGCGCAAAGACCACGCCGGACAAAAAGTCGTCCTCTGCGGCTGGGTCCACAGCCGGCGGGACCACGGCGGGGTGGTCTTCGTGGACCTGAGGGACCGCGAGGGCGTGGTCCAACTGGTCTTCCATCCCGACCGGCCCGACGTCTTTAAAGCGGGCGAAGCCTTGCGTTCGGAGTTCGTTCTGGAAATCACGGGAGAAGCGCGCCCGCGGCCCGCCGGAACGGAAAACCCGCATTTGAGCACGGGCGAAATCGAAGTGTGGGTCGAAGGCGTGGAGGTTTTGAACGAATCCCGCACGCCGCCTTTCGAAATTTCCGAATTTTCCCAGGCCAGCGAGGAAGTGCGGCTCAAGCACCGCTACCTGGACCTGCGCCGTCCGCCGCTTCAGAAAAACCTTCTGCTTCGGCACAAAGTCACCCAAAGCTGCCGGGATTTTTTGGCGCGGAACGGGTTCCTCGAATTGGAAACGCCCTTCCTCACCAAGTCCACGCCCGAGGGAGCCCGGGACTTCCTCGTCCCGTCGCGGCTGGCGCCCGGCCAGTTCTACGCCCTCCCTCAGTCGCCCCAGCTTTTCAAGCAGCTCTTCATGGTGGCCGGCTTCGACCGCTATTACCAGGTGGCCCGCTGCTTCCGCGACGAGGACCTGCGCGCCGACCGCCAGCCGGAGTTCACCCAGATCGACATCGAAATGTCCTTCATCGAAGAAGAGGACATCATCGGCCTCATCGAAGGCCTGGTGAAAGGCGTGTTCAAGGAAGCCCTGGGCCGGGACATTCCCACCCCTTTCCCGCGCCTCTCTTACCAAGAAGCGCAGGACAGGTTCGGCTCCGACAAGCCGGACCTCCGCTACGGCATGGAAATCCAGGACGTCTCCGCCGTCTTCAAAAACACGGGGTTCAAAGTTTTCGCGGGCGCCTTGGCCGCCGGCGGCGTGGTGCGGGCCATTTGCTTCAAAGGCGGCGCCTCGCTGTCCCGCACGGAAATAGACAAGCTCACCGAGTGGGTGAAGACCTTCGGCGCCAAAGGCCTGGCCTGGGTCAAAATCACCGAGCAGGGGCCGGAATCCTCCATCGCCAAATTCTTCACGGCCGAAGAACTCAAAGGGCTTCAGGCCGGCGTCCAGGCCGTCCCCGGCGACATCATTTTCTTCGGCGCCGACCAGGCCGCCGCCGTTTCCGCTTACCTGGGCCCCCTGCGGGTGGAGCTGGCCAAGCGGGCCGGCCTGGCCAAGAAAAACGACGACTTCAAATTCTGCTGGGTCGTGGATTTCCCCCTCCTCGAATACAGCGCCGAGGACAAAAAATGGAACGCCGTCCACCACCCCTTCACCCGGCCCGACGCGGAGGGCGAGAAGGCCCTCCTATCGGCGGCCGGAAACGGTTTGCCGCCGGAGCGCCTCCGCGCCCTGCGCTCGCGGGCCTACGACATCGTCTTGAACGGCACGGAATTGGGCGGCGGCAGCCTCCGAATTCACCGCAGCGCCCTTCAGCAAAAGATATTCGAGCTCCTCAACATCTCCCCGGAATCCGCCCGGGCCAAATTCGGCTTCCTGCTGGATGCCCTGGAATTCGGCGCGCCGCCCCACGGCGGCATCGCCCTGGGCCTGGACCGCTTCGTCGCCCTCCTGGCCGGGGAGGACTCCATCCGCGACGTCATGGCCTACCCCAAAACGCAAAAAGGCGGCGACCCCATGAGCGGCGCCCCGTCCTCGGTGGAGGAAACGCAGCTGCGCGACCTCGGGCTCAAGCTGTCCGCGCCCCCGCCGGCGCCTCCCGCCAAAAGTTGATGGTTTTAGTCGGAATTTATACAATTTAGCGGTGCTTAAACTTTCCAGCCGCGTCAGCTACGGCGTGCGGGCCTTGGTGGACATGGCCCAGCAGGCGAAAACCGAACCCGCCGCCGGCAAAAACCGGCCGTTCACCGGAGTCCGCGCCCCCGTCACCCTGGCGGCCATCGCCTCGCGTCAGGGCATGCCCCAGCCTTTCTTGGAGCAAATTTTCTCCCGCCTGCGGAAGGCCGGGTTGGTGGAGGCCCTGCGCGGCGCCCGGGGCGGCTACCGCCTGCGCCGCGGCCCCTCGGAAATTTCCGTCGGCGACGTCGTGGCCGCCTTGGAGGGACCCCTGGGCCCCGCCCTCTGCATCATTCCGGAAAACTACAGCCCCGACTGCCGCGACGTGGAAGGCTGTCTGTCCCGGACGTTCTGCAAGAAGCTGGAAAACCGAATTTCCGACGTGCTGGAATCCACGTCCATCGCCGACCTCGCCCGCGAGGGAGAGCCGCCGGCCCGTTCCCGCAAAGCCGCGCGTCCATCCCAACCCGCCCTGGTCTCTTAAACCCATGGCGCCCGGCAAGTTCATCTATCTCGATTACAACGCCACCACGCCCGTCCGGCCGGAAGTGTTCGAGGCCATGCGCCCTTATTTGACCGACGACGGAGCCTACGGGAACCCTTCCAGCCTGCACGCCGCCGGGCAAACCGCGCGGGCGGCATTGGAAAACGCCCGCGAGCGGGTGGCCTCCTTTTTGGGCGCCGGCGACCCTTCGGAAATCATTTTCACCTCTTGCGGCACCGAGTCCAACAACACGGCCATCCAGGGCGCGGCCTTCGCCCACCGCTCCAAGGGCACGCACCTCATCACCAGCGTCATCGAGCACCACGCCGTGCTGCACGTCTTCGATTACTTGGAGAAGGAGCACGGCTTCCAGGTCACGCGCCTGCCCGTCGACGAGCACGGGCGCATCCGGCCCGCCGATCTGGAAAAGGCGTTTCGGCCCGACACCATCCTGGTCTCCCTCATGGCCGCCAACAACGAGATCGGCACCGTGGAGCCCATCCAAGAGCTGGGCGAGCTTTGCCGCGCCCGGCGCGTCCTGTTCCACACGGACGCGGTGCAGTCCGCCGGAAAAATCCCCGTGGACGTGAAAGCCTGGCCCGTGGACATGCTCACGATTTCCGGCCACAAGCTCTACGCGCCCAAGGGCGTCGGCGCGCTCTACATCCGGAAAGGCGTGAAGCTTCACGCCCTCCTGCACGGCGGCACCCACGAAAAAAACCGCCGCGCCGGCACCGAGAACGTGGCCGGGGCCGCGGGCCTCGGCGAGGCCTGCGCGCTGGCCGCCCGGGAGATCCCCCGGGAAGAACCGCGCGTCCGGTCCCTGCGCGATCGCTTGGAAAAGGGCCTGCTGAAGCGCGTCCCCTACGTGCGCGTGAACGGCCATCCCACGGAACGCCTGGCCAACACGACCAACCTCACGTTTGAATGCGTGGAGGGCGAAGGCTTGGTCTTGGCCTTGGACCAGGCGGGGTTCGCCCTGCACAAAACCGATCTCCCCGGCCTGGCCTGCTCCACGGGCTCGGCCTGCGCCTCCGGCATGCTGGAGCCGTCCCACGTGCTGACCGCCATCGGCGTTCCGCGGCACATGATCCACGGCACCGTGCGCTTCTCCCTGGGCCTTTTCAGCACCGAAGCCGATGTGGACGCCGCCTTGGAAATCGTCCCCCCCGTGGTGGAGAAGCTCCGCAACATGTCTCCCTTGTGGGAAGACAAAATGGCCGAAGAAAAGGCGCGACGGTAATGTATTCGCCCAAAGTGATGGACCATTTCCAGAATCCGCGCAACACCGGGGACCTGCCCGACGCCGACGCCGTGGGCAAGGCGGGAAGCCCGGTGTGCGGCGACATTCTGCGCCTCTACCTGAAAATCGCCGACGGAAAAGTGGCCAAGGCCTCTTTCAAGACCTTCGGATGCGGCGCCGCCATCGCCACGTCTTCCATCCTTACGGAACTGGTGCAGGGCAAAACCCTGGCCGAGCTCGCCGCCGTCACCAACGAACAGGTGGCCGAAGCCCTGGGCGGACTTCCCCCCATCAAGATGCACTGCTCCGTCCTGGCGGCACAGGCGCTGACGTCGGCTTTGGAAGATTACGCGAACCGGCAGAAAAAGGGACCAGCACTTTAAGAACCGTCACCCCGGCGAAAGCCGGGGTCCAGCTTATAGAAACTTTCCATTCATCTGGATACCGGCTTTCGCCGGCATGACGACCGGGGCGTATGGACATGGGCACAACTCATAAGCACATCGTCGTCGCCATGTCGGGCGGCGTGGACTCATCCGTGGCCGCGGCCTTGCTCCACGAGCAGGGGCACCGCGTCATCGGCGTGACGCTCCGCCTGCTGAAAAAAGAGACGGGCTTCGGCTGCTGCGGCTCCACACGCGACATAGACGACGCCCGCGACGTCTGCGCGCGCCTGGGCGTTCCCCACTACGTGCTGGATTTTTCCGGCGTCTTCAAGGACAACATCATGGACCCCTTCGTCCGCGCCTACGCCGCCGGCGAAACGCCCAACCCCTGCATCGCCTGCAACCGCTTCGTCAAGTTCGACGCTCTGCTGGCCAAGGCGGTGGCCCTGGGCGCCGACGCCGTGGCCACGGGCCATTACGCCCGCGCGTCTTCGTTCCAGGAAGGAGACGCCACCATTTATCGTCTCCACCGCGCGGCGGACGCCCACAAAGACCAGTCTTACGTCCTTTACAATTTGAGGCAGGCACAGTTGGCCCGCATTCTCTTTCCGCTGGGCGAATTGACCAAGCCGGCCGTGCGCGACATCGCCCGCCGCTGGAACCTCAAAACCGCGGACAAGCCCGACAGCCAGGAAATTTGCTTCGTCCCCGGGGCCGACGCCGCCGCCTACCTGGAATCGCAATTCCAAGAGAGCGCGGCGCGGCCCTCCACCGCGCGGCCCGGCGACATCCGCGACACCGCCGGCCGCGTTCTGGGCACGCACAAGGGCGTGGCCTTCTACACGAGGGGACAGCGGCAGGGCCTGGGCCTTTCCCTGGGCAAGCCGGCCTACATTGTGGATTTGGACGTCCGCACCAACACCGTCGTGGTGGGTTCGGATGAGGAAACGCTTTCCGAAAGCTTTTGGGTGCGGGACCTCAGCTGGGTGCGGGGCGCGCCCCCCGCGCCGGAGTTGGACGCCCGCGTGAAAATCCGCTCCCGCCACGAACCCGCGCCCTGTCGGATTCAACTGACGGACGGCGCGCCCGGCCAAGCGCGGGTGACGCCGGCCGTCCCGCAACGGGCGGTCACGCCCGGCCAAGCCGCCGTTTTCTACGCCGGGGACGAGGTGCTGGGAGGCGGAGCGATTAAATTGGAAACGGAAACGGCGTGAGCCGCTCCTTCGACGTCATCGTCATCGGGGCGGGCGCGGCGGGGTGCTCCGTCGCCTACCATTTGGCGCGCAAGCGCCTGCGCGTGCTGGTGGTGGAAAAAGACAGGATCGGCGGGGCCGCCTCCCGGGGCGCGGCCGGCATGCTGGCGGCCCAGGAGGAAGCGGCGGCGCCCGGCCCCTTTTTCGACGCTTGCGTGGCCAGCCGCGACATGTTTGCGTCCCTGGCGCCGGCGGTCCGCGAAGCCTCCGGCATCGATCCGCAGTGGGAAGCGGGCGGCGTCTGGCGCGTGGCCGAGACGCCGGAAGAGCGTCAAGTTCTTCTGGACCGCAAGCGTTGGCAGGAAGAGCGCGGCCATTCCGTGGAATGGTGGGAAACGGAACAAGTCGTCCGCGCGCTCAAAGGCCTGGCCGCGCCTCTGGCCGGCGCCCTCTATTTTCCTCGGGACGGCCAGATCAACAGCTTTCAATGGGTCAAGGGCCTGGCCGAAGCGGCGCGCCGCCAGGGCGTGGTTTTCGAGGAAAACGTCCCCCACGCGGAGCTTCTGCGGGAAGGCGACAAAATCGCCGGCGTCTCTTTTCAGGGCCAAAACTTTTTTTCACCCTCCGTGGTCGCGGCCGCCGGCGCTTGGACCCCGTTCCTTTTGCCGTCTCCCGGTTTTGCCATCGCCCTGGAACCCGTGCGGGGACAAATCCTCATCCTGGACGGATCGCCCGCCCTCTTCCCCGGACCCGTTTTCGCCGAAGGCGGCTACTTCGCCCCCAAGGCCGACGGCCGCCTGCTGGTGGGCACCACGCAGGAGCGGGCCGGCTTCGACGTCCGTCCCACGGTGGAAGGCCAGCACAAGCTTTCGCAGTGGGCCCGGCGGTGGTGCCCCGAAATCGGCTCGCGGGAGATCCTCGGCGCGTGGGCCGGCCTGCGGCCCGCCGCGGCGGACGGCCTGCCCATCCTCGGCCCCGTCCCCGGGCGGGAGGGCCTGTTCCTCTGCACCGGCCATTTCCGCAACGGCGTCCTGCTCTCCCCCTGGACCGGACGCCACATGGCCGACGGCATCGCCGACGGCCGATGGGACCCCGCCGGAGCCGCGTTCCGGCCCGAGAGGTTCCTCAAGACGGCTCTTCTCTCATGACGAGCTCCGCGCCCCCGCACCGCTCATGACCGACCTGGAAAAAATCAAGCGCGGGGCGGTCCAGATCATCTCCGAACCCGAGCTCCGCGCCAAGCTGGAGAAAAAAAAGCCTCTGCGCATCAAGCTCGGCGTGGACCCCACCGCCCCGGACCTCCACCTGGGCCACACCGTCGTGCTCAACAAACTGCGCCAATTCCAGGAGCTGGGGCACACCGTCGTCTTCATCATAGGCGACTACACCGCCATGGTGGGCGATCCCTCCGGCCGTTCCGAAACCCGCCCGCCCCTCAGCCGCGAGGCCGTGGACAAGAACACCGGCGCTTACATGGAACAGCTGGGCAAAATCATCCCCGGCGCCGTGGAGGTCCACAAAAACTCCGATTGGCTCTGGCCCCTCTTCGCCCGCCAAGGCCCCGGCGGCCTCATGAGCCTCCTGGCCAAACACACCGTCCAACAGCTCACCGAGCGCGAGGATTTCGCCAAGCGCCTGAAGGAGGGCAGTCCCCTTTCCCTGCTGGAGCTCCTCTACCCCCTCATGCAAGGCTACGACTCCGTCCAAGTCAAAGCCGACGTGGAACTGGGAGGAACGGACCAGCTTTTCAACCTTCTCATGGGCAGGCAAATGCAGAAAGACGCCGGCCAAGAAGCGCAGGTCATTCTCACCCTGCCTTTGCTGGAGGGCACCGACGGAGTGCGGAAAATGTCCAAGTCCTACGGCAACCACATCGCCCTGAGCGATAGACCGGCCGACATGTTCGGCAAGGTCATGTCCGTTTCCGACGAAATGATGTGGAAATACTACGAGCTGCTGACCGAGGAAAATTTGACGGAAACCAAAACCCTGCACCCCATGGCAGCCAAAAAGCGCTTGGCGAAACTGATCGCCGAGCGATACCACGGCGCCGCCGCGGCGGAGCAATCGCAGGCCGATTTTGAAAAGGTTTTCTCCCGGCGCGCCGCGCCCGAAGACATGCCCGTCCACCGCGCCTCGCGCTCCCCCATCCCCGCGGCCGAGCTCATCATGGAAGCCGGCCTCGCCCCCTCAAAAAACGAGGCGCGCCGCCTTTTGAAACAAGGCGCCGTGGAATGGCGCGGAACCCCCCTCGCCGAGGACGCGCCGCTTGTCATTGAAGAGGAAGGGATACTGAAGGTGGGAAAACGCCAGTTCCGGAAAGTCCTGCCGGGCGCCTGACTAGCGCGACGTCTCTCGCGCCCTTTGAAGCTCCTTGATTTGGCGTTGATTTTGCAAGGTGTCCCGGATTCCCTGCTGGATGGAAAGATTCATGCGGATGGTTTCTTGTATCTGCTTCTGCATGGCTAAATTCTGCTCGTGATCTTTCCGCATTTGGGCGGCCATTTCCTCTTGTTGCCGGCCCACGTCGGTGTTGGGCGGCGGCGTTTTTCCCTGGGGAGGCGACGCCTCGCCGGTTGACTTCCGCAAGCCGGCCAGCGACCGGGCGCCGCTCCAAACTCGGGTGAAAAAAGCTTTTACACCTTTCCCGGATTCTCCCAATCCCAAGAAATCAATTAACCGGGCGAAAAAGCCCTTTTGGACCGCGGGAAGTTTCCCTCCTTTTTCCGCCCCGGAATTTTTGGCCGGCGTTTCTCCTTCCGCCGGGGTCGGGGAAGACTCGCCCGCTTGCCCAACGCCTGTCGTTCCCGGCGACCCTCCGGCTTGGCCTTCCGCGTTGCCGGCCGCGCCTTTTCCCTGCAAGCCGGCCGCTCCTGGAGCCCCCGGGGTTCCCACGCCTCCGCCCATTCCTGCCCCCCCCGCCCGACTGTTGTCGGCGATGGGCGCTCTCTCCAATTTCAAATAAACGCCGTAACCCAAAACACCCACCATCAGAAGCGCGGTTAGCCCCTTAATTATTAAAGAAATTCCCATCCAGGTCTCCGGTTGCCGGCAATATTCCCCTTAAAAATACGCCCGCACTCTGTTCTTGTCAAGGTTTACCGTCAACATCAACGCTACTGCCCGGCGCAAATGATGTAGTTCAAAATAAGGCCGGGCTGGGTGTTGGTGTGGGCCTGGTCTCCCCCTATTAAGTTCGTAGAAACGATATCAATTTGGGTGCCAGAACCGACAGTATCGGCAGCCGATACCGTGACATTCTCACCCGGCAGAGATCTGCGGACGAATCCATACAGGCCTCCGGGACCGCTGGGCAGCTGACTAACAGACAAAGCATGGGATTGGCTTCCCCCGCTCGCGCCTAGGCTTGAACCGTTGATATAAGCGGTCATGCGGCCGGCGGCTCCCCCGCCCATATCGTCCTTCCCCACGGCCACGCGCCCCCGCAGATCCGGCACATTGAATGTTGTGGACCCGTCGCCGGCCCCATAGATTGTCCCGATGGCACCGAATAGAGACGCGTATGTGGTTCGGCTCACGGCCTGGCCGTTGCAAAACAACCAGCCGGCGGGGGGCGTGGCCCCCGCATAGGCGATGACCGTCCCCACCGGAACCATATGGAAATTCACCCCACCCACGGTGCTCCGCGCCTCGCCCCGCACATCCAGCTTTTTTTCCGGGGACGACGTCCCGATGCCCAGATTCCCGGCGGCATCCCAAACGCCGGGGCCGCCGAAGGCCACGTTGGATCCGGCGTAAGAATAGGTTCCCGCCGGGAACGCGCCCGGCGACAGCTTGGAGAGGGCGATGCCGGCGCCCGCCGCTATGGAATTGTCGTTGACGCTTCCGTTCGCCACGGCATCCGCGCTGGCGGCGTTGGCCGCGGCAAAGGCGTATTGGGCAGTCGAGGCGACGATGGCGTAGGGGCTGGCGGCGAAGGTGTCGGAGGGATTGAGGATGTCGCCGTCCACGGAGATTTCGAGTTTGGGGTCATCGTTGATCCAATTGACGCCGGACGGGGAGAGGACCAGAGTGAAGTCTCCGGAGGGCGGCAGGGTGAGCGCCAGATCCCCGCTGTTCCATATTTCCGCGCCGCCGGCAGAAATGAGCCGGGCCCGGAACGTGTGCGCCCCGCTTACGCTCACGCCCGATTTCGTCAGCCGCCCCTGATAAACGATACGGTTGGGCACGCCGGCGAACAATGGGCCTGAGGCAAGAGCGATTAAGCTTAGAAAGACCATCACTCGCTTGAATTTTTTCATGGCGCATCCCTCATGCACGGTCGAATTTTCGGCTGTCGCCTGGGCTTAAAAAGAAGTCCGCCCATTACAGCCGGGTCGTCAGATCATACTTCATAAGGCGCAAAGCGGCCTTATCATTTAATTGCCGTCGGATGTCTCTTCAAAGGCACCGCAGTCCAGTTGGGCTCTTCCGAAACGCGGCGGCGGAGGAGGACGAAGTCTTTTTCATCGAAGATTTTTTCGTAATGGGGGTCGGTCTCGGCGGAGCGGATGGCGGCGTCCCTTTGCTCCGCGCTGAACGGCAGGGAATTTTCCGCCCTGTCCGCGGCGATATAGGCGGGGTTCGTCCTGTAGCGGCTCGTCATGTCATCCAGAAGCAGGCCGATGGGGAAAATTTGCACGTAACGGCGAGCGTCAAAATGGGGGACCAAGTTCTGCTGGGCGGCCACCGAGGCGTCGGGAGGGACCAGAGCCTTCATCCTATGGAACGCTTCCGCCCGGCTTGCGAGCCTTGGGCGGTAGAACCGGGGGGATTTTACCACGCCTATGCCGGCGACGATCAAACAGACTCCCGCCAAAAGCGCTTCCCGGCCGGCCAGGGCGTTTCGCCGCATCAGCTTTCGCAGGCCGAAGGCGGCGCCCATGAACACGAACGGTTGGCTGGGCAAGGAGTAGATGTCCCTGAATTCCAGTTGCGCGCCGGCCTGGGACATCAGATGCGGGGCAGCGCTTACGGCCGGCGGAATCAGGAAAGACGGACTGAGAAACCCCAGGCCGGCCGTGGGCAGCCACATGGAGGCCCACCGCCAGAATTTGAGCGGATCGTATATCACGGCTTCCCAATAAACCTCCGGCGCTGAATAAATATTGCGAACCATCTCGGAATAGCTGTCTCCCAAAAGGGGATATCGGGCGAACAAAAGGGATTCGACGCCCTCTTCCAGAAAGCGGGGAATGAAAACCTGCGTGTGGAAGGCGAAGGCGGCCGCGGCCAGGGCGAAGAGGGCCGCTCCCGTGCCTCGCCAGCCCGGCTTTAGGGCCAGAAATATTCCAAACCCGGCCAGCACGAAGGAGACGTCTTCCTTGGCCAGAAGAGCCAAGGCGCCGAACAGGAGAACCATCTTTCGCGACCCTCGCAGCATGGCCCAAAGGGCGGCCATCAAGCAAGGCAACTGCCATTGATCGGGATGGAAATCGTTGGCGACCGTGTGTCCTATATAGGGGGAGCACGCCATCATCACGCAGGCCAGGAAGCCGGCGGAATAACTGCCTGTCAAGCGGCGCACCGCGGCCAGCAGGAACGGGAACGCGGCCGCCGTGAACAGCACTTGGGCGGCCAGAAGCACCCGGGCGTCTCCACCCCATCGGTAGAAGAACGACAGGGGCCACAATATCCAATTGACGTGGACGCCCATGAAGTTTCGCTCGATGAAGGAAGAGTAGAACCAGGCCTCCGGCGCGCCATCGGAGAAAGCGGTGTTCCAGCAAATGTTGGAAAAAAAGCCCAGGTCCAGGGCGTGGGTCGCCAAAGTGTGCTGAGCGTAAAGCTTGTGGCTGATGGCCGCCGCGGCATAAGCCAGGCAAGCCGCCGCCGTGAGCGCGTTTTGATTCTTGGACGGCAGGCGGTCTATAATCGCCGCAACGTTCAGGACGGCGCGGCGAAGGCGGCCGGAGGCGAGAAGAGACGCCCCTGCCAGGATGAGCAAGGCCGCCGTGGCGTTCCCCAGCGAACGCAACGAGACCGCCAGGCCGCCCCAGTGGAAGGACGCCCCCGCCAAAGTCCAGGGCGCCAGGGTGTACACAACGCCGGCCGCGCCCAAAGCGGCCAAAGTACGGCCCGTGAACGCGGCATCGGCGGGCGCGGCTTCCATTCGGGGGGGCGGCGGATTCAGATCATTGGGTGGGCTGTGGGGCGGAACCTGAGTTCGCATAGACTTCGGAGTGTTGCGGGCTTGGGATGGACGCCTTCGGCTAATTCCCTGCGTCGGCCCGCGGAGGATACGTGCGGCCTGTGTGCCGGCCGGCCTTCTCGAAATCCGCGGGGATAGACGGAAGGGCCTCGCGGGCGTGGACGGACAGGTCCGAGGGCCAATTCCAGGCGGGGCTGCCGGGCTGGCGGGCTTTGTGGAAGAAAGCCTGGGCTTGCCGCTCGTCGGAAATGCGGTAGCGGCGGAGAGCGCCTTCGGGCGTCAACTCGTAGGCGATCTGAGGGTATGCCAGCGACTGGGCTCTGGAAAATTGATTGGCGGGGCCGTGGGGAAAGACCTCGCCGTAGCCGAGCTCTTTCAGTTTGGCGTTGGCCCATTGCAGGGCTTCGTTGGCGATGCGGGTGGAATAGCCCATCTTCGCGGGATCGCGGAACACGACGCCCGCGCCTTCCACCATGGTGGGATCCACGTCCTTGGACAAGGGGCGGCCCCAGGCATCGGAGGCGGCCTGGATCCGGCGTCCGCCCTCCACTTCCACCTCCACGGGCCGGCTGCCGTGCTCTTTCAAATAGGCTTCGCCATGCCGGGCCTTGGCGTCATCCCAGAGGACGTAGCGCGTTTGCGGGTCGGACTTGGCCTTCATCCATTCGGGTTTGGCCGCGGCGCCGGCGGCCAGGTTGGCCAAGCCGCGGGCGTCGGGCTCGGGGATCATGATTTTTAAGCCGGTGTCCTCCACCACGTCGGCCATGACGCGCTGGAAAACTTCCGCGTGGCGGCCTTGGCCTTTCATGGCCCGCAGTTCCGCCGCCAAGCCGGGGGCGAGAGCGGCGCCGGACCGCTGTTTTTCCAGCCAGGAAGAAAGTTTCCCTATGTAGACGGGGGCGGCGGCATCCGCGGCCGCTTGTCCTCCTGCTCCAGCCGGGTGATTTCCCGCTCGATCGCTCGGAGCTCTTCCTCCAACATCCGCTTTTTGGCCTCGTAATCGGGATCGCTCTTGGACAACGCGTTGGTATTGGACTGCCACTCTTGGTATCGCTTCATTAAGAGCTCGCCCTGCTGCTCTTTCAGCGCGCCCCTCCGTTCTATATCCTGAAATCCTTTCTGCAACTCCCGGGCCTTCTCCCAGAACACCCTGATTTTCTCCCGGTCCTTTTCGTCTTCGCGCTCCAATCGCTTCCGATAGTTGAGCCAGCCAACGTGATATTCTTCCGCCACGCGGCCCAGTTGCCTCCACCGGCGAAGACCCGCCTCGTAGTCGTCCCGATAGAGCTCCGCCATCCGCTCCGCCGTCCAAAGCGAGTCGGCTCCCAGCAATTTCATGATAGCGCGATACGATTTCCTCAAAACCCATCCCTCCTTTTTCCAGATCCAGCCGGAAATCCACCAAGGCGTCCAGCTGGGCTCCGACGCGCCGTTCCGCCGCCGCCGCGCGCCATGTTTCCGGAAGCCATCTCTCCAGGGCCTCTCCGCTCTTCCAAAAAATCTTTTTCGCGGCCTTCCAGGGAGCCAAGACCGGCGCCAAAAGCATGTCCGTGGATAAGCGGCCGCTCTCATTATTCAACAAACCGGGTTTCGATCGGTCCGGTCCGGCGCCGAGCTTGCCTTCTTCATTCTTGGCCAAAGCTTCCAGCTCGCGGCTGAGGTCGGCCAGGAGGCCGTTCAGTTGGTTTTTGGACAGGCTTTCCTGTTTTCGGATGAGCTCGAAGGCCTCCAGGCGGGATTGGACGCGGATGCGGCCGGGTCCCACGGGCCGGCCGATACCGGCGTCTTCAAGGCTGGCCAGGCCTTTGCCGGGGCGGGAAAGGACGATCTCGTCGCCGTCGGGGCCGTGCTTCACTTCCAGCCGGAAAGAGGTGTCGCGGCCGGGAACGGGCGGCGCGTCCCAGGCGTCGGGCGCGGCGTCGGACCTGAGCGGCGAGTAGGCGGATTTGGACGGCACCAAGACCACTTCCAGGTTGCCCTCCTGCAGAGGGACTTTGTGGGTCATGAATCCGTTGGACGAGCGGTCGAAACGCGAAGAGGGAGCGGCGGAAGGCGGAAACTGCGTTTGCCCGAGGTAGGATGCGGAAAGGCCCGGCGCGGCGGGGCCTTCGCCCATGTCCGTTTTCCGGAAAGCCCGCGCCAGGTAGGCGTTGAGCGCGTCCATGGGTCCGTCGCCGGGGATCATGGCCTTGCCCTGCTGGTCGCTGGTTAGTTTTTCAATGTCGCTGGCGAAACCTTTTAAATAGAGTTCCAGGCTTTTCGGGTCCGTAAGGTCGCTGCGGGGGCGGGCGGGGGCGCTTTCGGATGTGGTGAGGTCTTCCAAGCGCCGGCCGAAATCCTCGAGAACGGTGGAAAGGCTTTGAGAGGAGGAGGAACCGCCGGACCGCGCCCGGTGTTCGCCCAGCTCCTTGGAGAATCCCTGAAGATAAAGGCTTAACCCGTCCGCGCCGCCCGTGGAGCGAACCGCGGGGCCGCCTTCCTCCCCCGCTGTCTTTCGGAACACCCGGGCCACGAAGGATTTGAGCGAAGAAAGCGGGCTTCGAAAGGGAACCAGCCCGGAGCCTTGTGCATTGCTTACTGCGGAAATGGCTTCATGAACCCAGGGGAATGTTTGGAAACTTAAGTCTTGCTTGGTCCTGACTGATCTTGCGGTAGACGGGACTGTCTGACTTTCCAGCCGATTCATCAACCCAGAGCTGTTGGCAGTTTTTGCATTTGAGGAGAAAAGCTCCGAAAGGGATGTGATGAACCGTTTCGAGAAGCTTATGGAGCTGATTGTAGCTTTCGAATTCTTCGGTGGTGTTAAAACCTTCTCCGTCACCGAGTACGTCCCGTCTGGATTCGCAACAGTTTTCCACGCTAATCGCACCCCGCTCTCATTGACAGAATATACTTCTTTAACGCGAAATCCCTTTCCTTGCAAATCCATTACCGATCCATTGCCTACTAACCACTGAGAGGCCCCTCCGCCCGTAGCGGCGCCTCCAGTTGTGAATGGATAACTTCTTCCATCCTCGAGAGTCGGGACCCGCAAATCTGGCGGAGCGCGCGTCGGCGTATCATATCCGAAAACTATGACTGTGTCGGCATCTCTGGAAAGCTCGATACTCTCCCCCACTTTCTTGGTGAGCTTTAGCCGGTCGGCGATTTGAATCGGTGTCTCTGCGCCATCCAAGTCGGATGCTTTTGTAATGTAAGCGTTACGCCCTGCAAAATTCCCTTCCCCCTTGAGGAAAGCTTCCGCATGGCGGCTTTGCATTGCCCGGGCAAAAAATCCATCCACAGGCAACGCGTCGTTGACGTCCGGGGCCCCCTGCGGCGCTCTGAGCGGGTTGGTTTGGCGGAGAGGGAGGTCCGACCCGATGGCCCCGATGGGCCGTTGAGGGGCCGGAGTGTCGGACCGCCGCCAAAACAGCCCGCGCAAGCCGCCGGGGGCGTCCTTTCCTTTTGGTGACTTTTCCTTTGGACGAGCAAAGGAAAAGTCACCCAGGGCCGGGGGTGGAGCCCCCGGGACTTGCCCTTTTTCAGAGGACAGGAAATCCTTCAATGCGCTTAATATCCCGCGCTCGGGAATCAGGAACGAGCCGCGTTCGGCCGCGGCCAGGCGGCCGAATTCCTTCCAGACCGTTTGGAACGCGGAATGAGGATGGGGAGCGTCGGGCGAAAGCGGGAAATTGTCCAGGGAAACGTCGCCGGCTCCCCGGCGGGCGCGGGCCGAGGAGAGGCCCCGGAAGTCGGGCGTGAGGGTGAGGGCGCTTTCGTAGACGCGGCGGCCGGCGGGGTCTTCGGTGAGGTAGCGCGCGCGCTCCTGGAGCCAGGACAGCCGGCCGTCGTAAACTTTTATTTCCCTTCCAAGGCTTTCAGCTCGTCCTCGAGCGCTTGTCTCTCCTTCATGAGCGATTCGTATTTCGTCTTGTAAGCGGGATCGCTGTCCTTCAAGCGCGCCATTTCGCGTTTCCACTTGTTGTATTTCTTCTCTAAGGCTTCGTAACGCTGTATCTTTAGCTGCGCCTGCTGCTTCTCTTGCCGCGCTTGTTCTTTCTCTTGCCGCGCTTGTTCTTTCTCTTGCCGCGCTTTCCGCCCTTCCTCTTCGAAGTGTTCCCTCAAAGCCTTCAAGTCCCTGGCCAGCTCGGCTTGGCGCTGACCTTGCTCCTCCAGGTCCTTCAAGTCCTGTGCGAGGCGCAACTCCCGCTCCCTGTGGATGGCCGCCGTCTCTTGCGTGATCTGATAGGCTTCCTTCAATTCTTTGCGCGCGTCGCTCAAGATTCTGTAGGCTTCGCTCGGCTCGACGCCACCGGAGCTCGGCGAGCCCGACTTTCCACCGCTTCCACCCCGAAAGATTTCTTTTAGCTTCCGCCAGATAGGCACCGGTTTGCCTCACATTCCCTTGGGATTCAAGTGATTTTAACTTCGCTTCTCTGGCCCGGCCGGCGGCCAATTCGGAATCGACCAGGCGAAATTGAGTTTCCTTTTTGAGGCTCAAAGAGCGGAAGCGCATCTCTTCCGCCACGGCGGCGGACCGCAGGTTGACGGCGCCGCTTTTCAGGCCGTTGGTGTAATCGCCGACGCGGGCCAGGCCTTCCCGGCTGAGGGCGGCCATGTATTCCGGACGCGCCTCAAGCTGCCGGGCCACGGATTCGCCGCCGGCGATTTCCAAGTCCAGCACGAAATTCTTCTCGGCGGCTCGCTGGGCCAGGTTCTCCAGGCGCGCCAAGGACGGCAGGGAGGCGCCGTCGTCGCCCATGACGCGCAGGTAAACGTAGCGGCCGTCCCGGGTGAGCACTTGGATGTTGTCTTTGGTTCCCAACCCCAGGCTTTCGCGGACCCGGCCGGCCCGGTATTCGCCCGCGACGCCCCGGACCATGTCGCCGGCGTCCACGCCTATGGGGAGAGGTAGGACCATGTCAACCGCGCCGAGTACGGAGTCCGCGGCCATGGTTTTGAGCCCGCTGGCAACGCGCCTGATTCCCGTGACGCGGGAGGCGGCGCGATATCCGCGCGCGAGACCGCGACCGGGGACCACGGCCATAAGGCCGATGGCGCCGACGGATGTGGTGACCTGCCTGGTGGCTTCCACCACGGTCGGGGCCTGTTTGTAGGAATTGGTGAAGGCGCCCTTGGCCAACTCCTTCATTCCGCCCCAACCGATGTTGATTTCTTTAAGAACCGCCTCGTCTAAATTCATACCGCGGTATTCCTCAAGGGCTTCGCCGAAGAAAGAGGTTAAAAAGCCCTGACCCAACTGTTCCGCCCCGAGGCCGACGCCGCGGGCCAGCATTTGGGGGGCCGTGAACTGGCCTCTGCGCTCGGCCAGGGAGTAGAAGCCGACTTCCTCGTTTCCTTGGTCCCTGGCCGCGACGTATTTTTTGTCCGCCTCGTGGAGCACCGCGCCCAGGAAGGTTTCGGCTTTGTCCACCACGCTTTCAGACGATCCCTTCAAGCGGACATGCCTGAGGAGGTTAACCGGGACGGGCTGGAAATAGGGAATGCTTTTGGTGCCGAAGAAGTTGACCCCGGCCTTGAAGAGGCCGATGCCGTTCCGCATAAGATAGAGGCCCGCGAGCCGCTGAGTGCGCCGAAGGCCGGCCATGTCCTCGTTCCAGATCTGCCGGGCGCCGGCTTTGGTTTCTTGCCAGAGGCTGTCGGCCGTTTCTTTCCAGGAGAGGCCCTGGGCGCGGGCCTCGGCGGCGCGGTTCCAGAGGCTCGCGGCGGCTTTGCGCGCGCGGCCCACGTCGAAGGTCATGGCGCCGACGGCGGCGTTGACTCCGTCGTGGGCGGCCGTCGTGTCGCCGGCGGCGTGCCAGCGGCTATCGGAAACGTAGGAGGTTTTGTCGTCTTGGGTTTCCAGCAAGACTTGCAGGCGGGCGGGGCCCAGCATGACGTCCAGCTCTTTTTCGCCGCGCGCGTTGGTCTGCACGCCCGCCGGAAGGACCTGGCCTTGCACCGAGCGGACGGTCTTCTTTCCGTTCTCATCGGGTTTTATGAAAAAGAGGGGCTCGTTGGCCGGGCCGAAAATCGTTTCGTGGCCGGTGGAGAGGTCTTTCATCCGGCCGCCTTCCGGCGCCCTGATTCCCACCCGGCGCGTAAGCTTGAAAAATTGATTCGGCAAGGCGTCGTCCTGCCGGAACTCCACGCCGCCCATGCGATAGCCCACGCCTCGGGCCATCTGGAACAGCGTGTCGACGCTGAAGGGCGCCAGGCCGGTTTCGGCCACGGCCACTTCCCCTTCGAGGAAGTAATGGCCCGCCTTCTCGGCCATGACGCGGTAGCGCCCGGCGGGAAGGTCGGACGGAGCGGCGCCCGCGGCCGCCGAATCCGCCGCTTGGGGAGACCCGGACACCAGGGAAACGGGGATGGACGTCTGGCCGGAGACCAGCCCGCGCATTTTCAGCCCGTCTTCCGCCAGCCACACCTGCACCTCGCCCTGGGCCTTTCGGCCGAACTTATCGGAAAGGTTTACGCGGGCGGCGGCCGGCCCGGCGTTCAAGGAAGCGCGCCCATCCTGGATGCGGCCGGTCAGCGGCGAACCGGCGAAAGCGACCGTTTGCCCCGTGGACAGCTTGGTTTCGGTCAGGATGAGGCTGAAGGAATCGCCCTCCAGGCGGGCGGGGAAGTGCGCCAGCTCGCCGTTCTGTTTCGTGACGAAGCGCGCGTGAAGCTCGCCCTCGGAGCGGTAAAGGCTGCCTTCGTGAAATTGGAACCCGCCGTTCTTGACGTCGAAGGAACCCGCGAACACGGTTCCGGCGCCCGGAAGCCGGGTGGGTTTTTCAACCAGAAGGCGGCGCCCTTCCAGGGCCTCCCAGTCCATGCCCATGGCCTGAATTCCCTGCGGCGACGATTCGACGATGACCGGCAGGCGTCCGCCGTCCTCCGCGCGAATGCCGTTGAAGCCGCTCTCCAGAGCGCGCCCCCGCCCTTCCAGCCGCCAAGCCTCCCCGTCCCAAGAGAACCGCCCCTGGTCATACACCCGCCCGTCGGCATAAACAGGCCGGGAAGCCTCGGCCGTGAGAGTTCGGGCCGGGGCCGACAACGACTCCCGCGGAGAGACGCCCGCCGGAATGGTTTCCGGCTTCGCTTCAACCCCCGCCGGCCTTCCAAACAGACGCCCAAAGAAATTCCCCACGGCGGACGCTATGCGTCCAAAAACCTTGGCGGTTCCCGCCAAAAACCCACGCGAAGAAGGCGCTACGGCTTCGCCGGCAGCTCCTCCACGTATTCGGGCTTGAACTGGGGAACCGGGTTGGTCTGCCGGTCGTAGGTTGTCATTCCTAAGGGCGAAACCACCTTGCCTACCCAGTGAGGATTGCTCGATTCCGTGATTTCCACCAATAGATTTGTGTAAGAGCTGGCGGTCGACCCTTGCTCCCTGATCCCGATTATCTTGAATTTCGAGGCCGCCGGAAGCACTCCCAGGATAATCATGTCGTCGTAACGATGTGGGAAGGTCGACACCTCATCCCGATCGGGAAGGGGCGACCTTCCGAACAGGTCCATCAATAGTTTTCTTTCCCCTTGAAAATGGAATATCGCGGTTTCCACTTTGCTGATGAACCGCTTGCCCATGACTAACGAGTAGGGCTTCACCTCGCTCAAATTTTTGTCCACCCGTCCCATGCCAAGCGTTCCCAGCGACAACAGAACCATTGCGAACCATTTCCATCTGGCCATTTGCCCCTGCCTTTAAGAACGGGTTACCGTCTTTTGTCGCATAGCTTCTCTCTAACTCAGAAGTTTTTCCAGCAGCCCAAGCCTGCATGTCTTTTTGGTAATAAGTCAAGAAATGGTGGTTGTTGCCGTCTTTGTCCTCGTTGATACGCGCCCAAGAGGTGACGCCGGCACCTCCCTTTTCCCAACCCCTGAGCCCTCGCCCTCTTATGTATCCCATGGGATTTATATCGTTGCTGATGCGCGGGATTTTGTCCTGGCTGTTCCAGACATTCCGGGCGCTGGCTATACCTTCTTTTTCGGCGTCTATGAACCATTCCGACCCGGCGCCGTAATAGTGGATTTTGGAGCGCTCTTCCTTGGTGAGCATCCGCAAGGCCATGGCGAATATGGCTGTTCCTTGGCTGTGGGCCACCACGTAGACTTCGCCTTTTTCTTCGATGCCCTGCCGAATGGCCACAGCCGCATTAACGGCCGGCTTGTCGAACCCGCTGAAGAGTTCGTGACCCACCATTTGGAGAATATCCCCCAGACCCAACCAGTGGGTGTTATTCGCGATGCGCGTCATTTTTTCAACGCCGAAGGCCTCCATTACGGACTCCTGCATGTCCATGCCATGGCTTTCGTTATTCTTCATGCCGTTTATGCTTATCACGGCAGGTTTGCCGAACCTCGAATCAAAAACCGTGTCTGGCTGCCTATCAAAGACATCTCCAGAAAGGAGCGTAAAAATTTCTCCGGCCAAGGAAGACTTCGCAAGCGAGAGCTGATAAGGCAGGCCAAGAATCTTGCCGGGCAGAGCAACCACCATTTTAAGAACACCAGTAATAAGAGCGACGGGGAAGGCTATGGCAGATGCTAAAGCCCCCCCCAGGCCAATAGACATCTTAAACGAGTTCTCTTCGGGTGATAAACGATTATCTGCAAGTGCTATGGCGTCGTCGACAGCTCTTCCACGTACTCCGTCTTGAATTCCGGCCGCAGTGAGGAGGTGGTTATTGCCGCGTATATTTTCTTCCCCACCCATTGCGACCCCGGGTCCTCGGTGATCTCGACGTAATGTCGCACGAACGTCATGTTCTTTGATCCCTCTTCTCTCACTTCCACCACTCTGAACTCCGCCATCTTTGGCAAGATTCCCAGCACTATCAAGTCGTCGTGCGGATGCGGAAATTGCTTTACGGCTTCCCGATCGGGCAAAGGGGACCTCCCGAATGGCTTCATCACCATACCCTGCAGACCCCGGAAGCGAAATATTCCCAAATCCACCTTTGTTCTGTAATGCTTCCCTACCAATTGGCTGAACTCGGGATCCGAAGTTAAGTCCTTGTTCACCCGTCCCATGCCCAGAAGGCCCAGGGAGAGGAGAAGCGCTGCTAGGAGTTTGCATCTTGTCATTCGCTGTCACCGCCTTTATGGAAATCGAGATTTCGTTGAAAATCGTTCTTATGCCTTGCATGGCGATATTCAAGGCGCTGCCCAGAAGCTCGCCGCGGGCGGAGTGGACGAGGCCTTGGCGGAGGCGGTCGCGGTCGGTGCGGCCGGAGCCGTCGTCGGCTTTGGCGTATAGCTGCAACAAGTAGGTTTTAGCCATGCCCAGGGAGGCGTTGACGCCGGCGTTGCCCTCGTCGCCGGAGCTTTGAACGGCGCTCCCCAGCACAAGCCAGGTGGTGCGTTGTTTCTCTTTGCCGTAATTCATACCGATCTGGCTGACGAGGGTTCCAAGCACGGCTTTGGATTGAAGGGCATCCAAGAGGCCCATGCTGGAGCCTCGGGAATTGCCTCCACCTTCCAAAAGCCCGCTGGCGATGCTGAGGGCGGCTACTTGGGCGATGGTCTTTCCATCGGCGCCGGCGGCCGCCGCAGAACCGACCGCGATCAACGTCTTCACAGCCACGTATTTGACGGGGGAAAGATTGGGACCGGCACCCCCCATGTAAATGGAGGCCACCGTCTGCACCGCCAGCATGCGGCTGGCGCGCGCTTGCTGGCGGTCGGGGTTGGCTTCGAAATCGTTGATGCTGATGCCCTGGCGGGCGCCTTGATAAGCGCCCTGGAAGGCGGCAACGAAAGGGGCCGCGCCGCCGCCGGTCATCACCGTGGCGATAACGCCCGCCACTACCACCGCTATGTCCACGGCTTTCATGACCTTGGTGAAGTTGGAGCTGTCTTTGACGCTTTGCCATTGGGAGACGACTTGGGTTTGGACGCGGGTGCGGTCGAGGTTGCCGGCGGCGTCGTAGGCTTGGGTTTCGCGGACGTGGCTGCCGGAGGTGATGGTGGTGCCCAGACCCAGGTCTTGGCGGGATTGGCTGTGGCGCTCCACCAGCAGGGCGCGGCCCATGGAATCGAAGGTACGGGTGAAGGTTTCGGTGCGGCTCCAGGTTTTGTTGAAGTCGTTCCTTTGGCTTTCGGAAACGCTGTGGGTTTGGCGGCCGTAGTCGTCGTATTGGATGTCGGACACCACGGTGGTGGTGGTGACGGCTTCGGTTTTGGCGCCGCCGCGGTTTTTCTTGCGAATGCCGGAGCGGACGGATTTCTGGTAGTTGTAATGCTCTACCTGCGTGACTTTTTGGGTGTAGCCGGTGACGCGGCCCTGGCTGTCGTATTTGATTTTGGATTGGGCGTATTCGAGCCGGATGCCCCTGGCCTGGACCTCTCCATTGGAATGTTTGCCGGAACCCGAGGCGTTGACGTGCACGCCGGACATGAGGTTGCTGTTGCCGTAATAGGTGTAGGCGGTGACGACCTTGGCGGAGCCGTTCTTCCATTCGTCGTCGAGGCCCTGGATTCCTCCGCCGCCGTAGTCGCCCCAGGTGCGGTCGGCGGATGTGAGGCTGAGGCGGCCCTGGTTGTCATAAGAGTTGACGACGCTTTCGGAGTAGAGCCAGGTGTTCTGGCCGCCGGATTGTTCGTAGACGGCGTGGTCGTAGGTGCGGAGCTGGCCGAGGGCGTTGTAGGTGGCGTTGCTGATTTGCCGCACGTCGTGCTTGCCGGGAGCGGCGGTGGAGTGGACGGTCTCGCGCCAGGCGACGCGCTGGCCCTGGGCGTTGTATTGGATGTTGTCGTTGACGGTGGTGACGTCGCGAAGCATGGCGGAAGAGTCCCGGTAGGTGCGGAAGGATTCGCGGGTGACGTTGCCGCCGGCGTCGTATTCGAATTCCTGAGTTTGTTGGAAGGACTTCGTGATGGTGGTGGTTTCCACCGAGGTGACGAAACGTTTCGCCCAGGGAAGACGGCGCCAGAAACGGGTGCCGGGCGTCGCCGCCAAACGGACGATGGTGCGGTGGATGGTTTGTGTTTCGGTGACGGCTTTCTCCAGGCGGGCCAGGCGGCCGGCGGCGTCGTAGGAAAGGCTTTGGAGCTCCTGGGTGAAGACGTCGCCCAGGGCGGTGTCCACGGTCTGGCGGATGGCGCGGTTGAGGGTGTCGAAGGCCAGGATGTGGGTGGTGGATTCGGAATGGGTCTGCATGTAGTCGGGCTCGACGGTGTGCAGAGTGACGCCGGCCACGACGTTGATGTCTTTCCATCTGGTCTTGCCCCATTTTGACTTCCCGGCGGCGCGCTTCCTTTCGGTGGCCCAGTGGACTTGCATTTCAACCGTGTAGCCGCGGGCTTCCAGGTCGCGCTTGGCGGCTTCGGCTTCTTCTTGGGTCTTGTAACTCTTGCTCTCGGATTTGGGGTCGGGGTTGAAGGCGGCTTGGTCCTGGCTGACGCGGGAGAAAATCAGGCGGCCGTGCTTGTCGTAGCGGTTGTCTTCCAGGGAAAGGCGGGAAGAGATGGACTCCAGGCCCAGGGATTCGACCAGTTGGCCGGCTCCGTAGGATTCCATTTGGCCGGCGGCCAGGGCGCGGACTAAATCTTGAAGTTTGCCGGGGTCCTCGAGGGCCGCGGTCGAGCCTTTGACCTCAATTTGCCGGCCGCGGACCATTTGGCCCAGGCTGTTGTAGGACATTTCCAGCCCGCCGGTGATTTGGTCCCGGCCGCGGTTGTCGGTGACGCGTTCCAGGAGGGCCTCGGCGCGGCCTTGCTCGTCGTAGCGGAGGAAGACGGGCTTGTGGACGGTGATGAGCTCCCCTTCAGTGACTGTTTTTACGTAGTCCAGCAGGTTGCCGAAGGCGTCGTAGGCCATGCCGGTCTGGACGGTTTCGCTGGCGCGGCGGTAGGCGATGGACGGGTCGGCCGAGGTTTCCAGGGTGTCCGTGCGGCTTTCCAGCAGGCGGCCGGCGGCGTCGTAGCGGAGGCCGAAGACCCGCTGGGTGACCACCAGGCCGTTGTCGCGGATGGAGTTGGTGTAGCCGGTGCGGCGGTCGAAAGCGTCGTAGGTGACGGCGGAAAGGGTGTGGGTGGTGTATTTGTCGAGGAAAGAGCCGTCGGCGGCGGCGCCGAACTCGCGCACGACGTCGCGGGAGCCGACGACGCGGCCGCGGTCGTCGTAGCGGATGTCGTCCAGGGAAATGCGCTCCGTGTTGGGACCGCCGGCGGCGGTGGAAAGGCTTCGCACGCGGACGGGCCGGTTGTTGCGGTCGAAGGCCAGGGTGTCCTGGGCGGAGCCATAGTGCTTCACGCGCGTCTCGCCGCCGGCCGCGATGGTTTCCGTGCCGTTGATGACGGTGTTCACGGCCCGGCCCCGGGCGTCGTAGACGTAGGCGGCGCGGTCGGCGTTGGTTTGCACGACGCCGCCGGGCAGGTTCTTCGTGGTGATGGTTTCGCCTTCGGCGATGCGGCCGAAGAGGTCGTAGGCCAGGGGGCGGGATTCCTCCGCGTGCTCCTGGGTTTCTTCGCCGGCGGCGGATTTCCGCACCCGCGTTTTTTGATTGAGGAGGCGGCCCTGCTCGTCGTAGACGGCGTCCTCCAAAGACGTCTCCACGGTGGTCAGGCCGGCCAGGACGGACGTGCGCTCAAAGCGGAGGGCGCGGCCGCGGGCGTCCAGGGAGAGGGCTTTCCACACCGATTCGGTGGGGAGGCCCTCGGGCGGCGTGAGGCGCGTGGCGGTTTGCGTGAGGCGGCCCTGGGCGTCGTAAACGTTGTCGGCGGTGGTTTCGGTGACGGTGGAGCGGCCGTTTTCCACGGCGGTGGTTCTTTGGCGCAGGGCCAGGCCGGA
>JBQTIM010000068.1:0-2502 GCA_052388135.1 Elusimicrobiota bacterium | reverse complement strand
GCACGACTCGGCCGACGACGCCCACCCGCGCGCGCTCCCAGACACTCGCGGCCGGTTGGCGGACCGCAACTCCGAGACCTCCGCCAACCTGGGCCGCCGGGCCTACCCCCGCCTGGTCAACCGGCATCCCAACGCCTCGCGCCTGCCCGGGGACGCCGACGACTTCAAAGCCGCCGTGGATTACTACGAGTCTTCCGTCCGGGAAGCCGAGCTGGCGGGATCCTCCGCCGATCGCTGGAAATTGGAAGCGCTCAAAGCTCTGGCCGTCCTCCACACCCGCGCCGGCCACCGGGAGAAAGCTTTGTCCTTTTGGCAAAAGTTCGGGGCCCTCCGCCCGGACGACCCGGACGTGCGGAGCGTTTTCGGGGGTCCGCCCCCGCCATCCCGAAAGCCGTGACGGGCGTGGCCTTTCCCCGGCCCGCCGGGTTGTCCGGTCTCGGGTCCGGCTCCGAGGTTTCGCGCTTTTCCTTTCCCGCGCCCGTCTTCTTCCTGTGCCTTTTCCTGCACGCCGTCTGCCCGCTTTTGTTTTTCACCGACCACACCCGGAATCCTTACGCCGCGCAGATTCATTTGCTTCAAGGAGGGCTGGCCGTCGCCTTCGCGCTTTATATAGGAATCGGATGGCGGCGCGGCCGGTTCGATCTGCGTCCGGCCGTGTTGGACGCTCCCCTGCTGATTTTGTTATGCGTCGCGCTGGCGTCTTGGGCGGTGTCTTGGTTGGCCCACCCGTCGCTGAGGCCGGCCGTCTGGAACGAGGGATTTCGCGGGGTCGCTTTTCTCGCGGTGAACGGGGTTCTGCCCTATTGGCTGGCGGCGCAAGCGGCCCGGCCCGACCGCGACCGGCAATTGCGCCGTGTCTGGCTGGCGGTGGGATCGGCCGCGGCCGCCTACGGCGTCCTGCAATACATGGGCAAGGAGTTCTTATGGCCGCGGGACCTCAACCCCTACAGCGGCCGGCCGGTGTCCACGTTCGGCAACCCCAATTTTTTGTCCTCCTATCTCGTCATGCTCATGCCGGCGGCTTTGGCCGAGCTCCTGGGAGCCCGGACGCGGCTGGGGCGCGCGGCCGCCGCGGCGGTGTTCCTGGCGTTTAGCGCGGCCGTGGTCAGCACTCTGACGCGGTCCTCCTGGATCGGCGCGGCCGCGGCGGTGGGAACGTTTTTGTGGCTGACCCGGGACCTTTGGCCGGAGCGCCGGCGCTGGGTGTTGGGCGTCCTGGAGGTCGCCGCCGCCCTGGCCTTGCTCTGGCCCGCCCGCCCCCGGGCCGGCACCCCGGTGCGCGCGGCCGGTCGAATGGCCGAATTGGCCCAGGGCATCGCCGGCGGACAACCCTACGGGCCCTGGCATCAGAGGCTCCTCATCTGGTCCTCGGCCTGGGACATGGTGAAGGACAACCCCGTCCTGGGAAAAGGCTGGGGATGTTTCGAGCTCTTCTATCCGTTCTATCAGGGCGCCCATTTGTCGGACGAGACGTTCCGCCTGTTCCGCACCCACGCCAACAACGCCCACAACCTCGTGCTGGAGATATGGTCCCAAGCAGGCGCTTTGGGCCTCGGGCTTTTCCTGTGGGCCGCCCTCTTTTTCTGGCGGACGGCGCGGCGGCGCGTCCCGCTTCTTCCCGTTGAGGAGCGGCCGGCCGCCTGGGCGCTCCTGGCGGGCGGCCTGGGTATGCTGGCGGACAACTTCTTCGGCAACGTGTCCCTGTTCTTCGCCGTTCCCGCGTTCCTTTTTTTCTGGATGACGGGCGCCCTGGCGGGACGAATGGGGGGGGAGACGCGCTCCTACTCCGCCGGCTCTCCGGCGGCGCTGACGGCCGGGGTTCTTCTGGCGGCGCTGGCCCTCGCGTCGGCGTGGCGGTCCGGCGCCCACTGGCGGGCCGAGGCGCTTTATTTCACCGGCTTTAAGAAAGCCAAAGCCGGCGACCTGCCGGCCGCCATACGGAACTTGGAAGCGTCCCGCGCCCTGCGGCCCCGCGAAGTGAACAACAACTACGAGCTGGCCAACGTATACGCCCGGCGGGCCCGCTGGGCCTCGGACAACAACCTCGAGGGGGAGGCGGCCCGCCTGTCGGAGGCCGCCGCCGCCGCTTACGGGGAGGCGCTGGAAGCCAACGCCGGCTACGATGAAATTTATTTCAACCGCGCGTCCGTCCTGAACCGCCTGGGCCGTCGGGAAGAGGCCGTCCTCCATTACCGCGCGGCGCTCCTCATCAATCCCTTGTCGCGGGAAGCTTACAAAGCGTTGGGCAACCTCCTGCTTTCGGACTCGTCGCCGGAGGCTCCGGGCCGGGGGCTCTTTGAGCGGGCCGTTTTTTATTTCCCCGACGATAAGGAATTTTGGAACAACCTGGGAGTGTTCCGCGCCCGGCTGGGCGACCACTCTGCCGCCGCCGAGGCCTTCTCCCGCGCCCTCGCTCTGGACCCGGCCTTCGCCGCCGCCGCGCAAAACCTGAGCCTCTCGCGGCAGGCGTTGGGGCGTTGACGCTCCCCGCCGCGGCCTTGC
>JBQTIM010000067.1:0-24688 GCA_052388135.1 Elusimicrobiota bacterium | reverse complement strand
ACTTGGCCGCGGCCTATGCCTATGCAGGCCAAATGGACAAGGCGATCAACCTCTGCGTGGATCTTCTGGAAACCAATCCTGGGCTGATCAAGACCCGGTACAACTTGGCCTTGTATTACCGCTCTGTCGGGCTTCTTGAGGCCGCTAAGGATCAACTGGAGAAGGCCCTGGCCGTCAAACCGGACTGGGAAACGGCGCGCCAAGAGCTGGACGAGATCACGCGGGCCCTTTCCGCCCGGCCGCCGCCCCAGGCGCGGGAGCTCCCCGAGTCCCCAACCCAAGACTTAAATCCCTTGCCCGAGTTCGAGCCGGAGGTGGTGCGGTTCATTCAAGAAAATTTTCCGGCGATTAAAGGAAAATTCGAGCGCGGTATGGGAACGGAATTCGAGGCATCCGCCTTGGAAACCCCGAACAGGACGATTCCGGGAGTCAGGCCCCGGCAAGGATATCTCGGCGCCGCCCAGTCCTACCAAGCGCTTAAACCCGAGGAGCGGGCCGCCTTGGAGGCTCTGGCCCGGCGGGAAGGCCGCGCCGACGAAGAAAACAGCCCCAGGTTCTTCTTTCCGAAAAGCTTCGGCGCCATCGGCATCAACTTCCAGAAGGAATACCAAATCTACGTCACGGCCGCCTCCCCGCACGCCCGCAAGGCTCCCGGCCGTGTGGAAGGGGGCGCGCTTGTGTACCGGGACGCGTACCCGTCCGCGGACGTTGTGTATGTCTTGAGGCCCGGCGAGATGGAGAAGCTCTACCTCCTGCGGGAGAAAAGAGCCGAGCACGCGGAGGGGTTTTCTTACCGGCTGGAAGGGAACGGGAATGTCGGCGGGTTTAGGATCCAGGACGGATCGCTTCAGGTGCTGGCCAAGAAGACAGGAGCTCCGGTCTTGGAGCTTACGCCCCCGGTGGTGTTTGACAGCGCGGGCCGCAGCGTGCCGGCCCGTTATGAGATTCAGCCGGACGGTGAAAGGGCCTGGCGGCTCACCGTGGCTTTCAGCGACGAAGGGCTTCAATACCCCTTGCTCATTGATCCCACATGGCGAACCGCCGGGGCCGGGACCATGGGAACGGCGAGGATTCAGCCCACGGCCACCGTCCTGCCTAACGGCAAAGTCCTTCTCGTGGGAGGGGATTTCTCGATTTCAACAGCCGAGCTTTATGATCCTACGGCGGGGACATGGTCCACAACGGCGTCCATGTCTACGGCCAGGATATTCCATACGGCGTCGCTGCTGGCCAATGGGAAAGTCCTGGTGACGGGAGGAACCGATGGAAGCGTGAGCCTATCCACGGCGGAACTGTACGACCCCGGCAGCCAAACCTGGTCGGCCACCGGGTCGCTCTCCTCCGGAAGGACGATTCATGCCGCGGTGCTCCTCACCGATAAGCGCGTCCTGGCGGCCGGCGGCGAGCAAGGCACCACCACCCTTTCAACGGCGGAAATCTATGATCCCGCCACGGGAATTTGGTCCGTCGCCAACGCCATGTCTTCAGCGAGGCGTCGTCACACCGTGACGCTTCTGTCCAGCGGAAAAGTGCTGGCGACGGGGGGACAACCCGACTCGTCCAGTCCTCTTTCAACATCGGAGCTATACGACCCCTCCGCGGGGACATGGACCGCCACGGGCTCCCTTTCGACGTCGAGGAGGGAACACACGGCCACGCTCCTGCCCAACGGAAAAGTCTTGGCCGCGGGCGGAGAGGGCAACGCGGCCACTTCGCTGTCCACGGCGGAACTCTACGATCCCTCGGCCGGCACATGGTCCGCCACCGGCGCCATGTCGACGGCGAGAAGGCTCCACTCGGCGACCCTCCTGCCCGACGGCACCTTGCTTGTCGCCGCCGGGCAGGGCTTCACCACATATTATTCCACGGCCGAAAGATACGATCCCTCCGCCGGAACTTGGTCCGCGGCCGGCTCCATTTCCACGGCGAGATCCATGTCGCCCGCCACGCTCCTGCCGAATGGGAAGGTTCTTTTGGCGGCCGGAAGCAATGGAGGCGCCCTCTCCACCTCGGAGGTTTACGACCCATCCATCGGAACATGGGCGGCGGGAAATTCCATGTCCGCCCCCAGGCGTCAATTCACGCTGACTCCTCTGCCGAGCGGAAGGGTGCTGGCCGTGGGAGGACTGGGGACGTCATCCTCGTCGGCCGATTTGTACGACCCTGCATCGGGCAATTGGTCGTCGGTCAACGCCATGTCCTCGGCCAGGACGGACCACACCGCCGTCCTGCTGCCCAACGGAAAGGTCCTTGTCGCCGGAGGAAGCGGTCTATCCACCGCCGAGCTTTACGACCCCGGGGCCGGGACATGGAGCGCCACCGGCGCCATGGCTTCCACCCGGGCAAGGCATGCGGCCGCGCTGCTGGCCAATGGGAAAGTCCTTATCGCGGGCGGAACCAATCTTTCCACGGCGGAAATCTATGACCCGGCGGCCGGGACATGGAGCGTCACGGGATCCATGGCCTCGACGAGGAGCGACTTTACGGCGAACTTGCTGGGCAACAGCAGAGTGCTCGCGGCCGGCGGCGTAAGCTTCCGCTCGACCGCGGAGCTTTACGATCCGGCCGCCGGGACTTGGTCCGTCACGGGATCCATGGCCTCGGGCCGGGAGGCTCACGCGGCCGCGCTCCTGACCAACGGCAAGGTGTTGGTTTCGGGAGGGAACCTCGTGTCCACCGCCGAGCTTTACGATCCCTCGGCCGGCACCTGGTCCGCCGCCGGCGCCATGGCCACGTCGCGAAGGTTTCATTCGGCGACGCTCCTTCCCGGCGGCAAGGTCCTGGCGGCGGGAGGGAACGATGGGGGAGCGTCGTTTTCCACCGCGGACCTGTACGACCCGGCGACGAACGCCTGGTCCTCCGTCAACGCCCTGGTGTCAAGCAGGGCTTTCCACGAGGCGGCCCTCCTGAATAACGGAAAGATCTTCGTGACGGGAGGGACCGACGGAACCGACACGCTGTCGACATCGGAGTTTGTCCTGTACACGGAACACGACTATGGTTCCGTCGCTCCCTCCATCCAGCCGCGGATCGACAGGGTGAACGGAACGTCCAGCTTCCCGGTCAACGTTTTCCCGGGAACAAAAGTGACCCTTGAGGGCGCTCGGTTTATGGGCGTTTCGGAAGGCTCGGGAGGAAATTATGGGCCCATGAACTCCCCGGCCAACCTTCCGCGCGTTTACATCAAGTCGCACGACAATGGAGACATTAGGGACTTAACCTCCTCCGTCTACTCTTATTCCATCTCCTCAACATCACTAAGCTTCGACCTGCCCTCATCCGTGGGCTACGGCCACTACAGCCTGTGGGTCCAGGCCAACGCGGTGCCGTCCACGTTTACAGTTGTTCGAGTGGCTCAGGACACATCCTTGAATCAGTCGTCCTCCGGAGGCGCCGCGACATCCTCCGTCTGGCGGGCCGCAGGGGCGGGAAGCATCTCATCCGCCCGTTACTTCCACACGGCCACGCTTCTCCCCAACGGCAAGGTGCTGGTGGCCGGCGGCGTGGGAACCGCCACCTTTTCCACCGCCCAGCTGTACGACCCGGCCGCCGGCACCTGGGCCGCCACGGGGTCCATGCTCTCCACCCGGCAGCTGCACGCGGCCGCGTTGTTGGCCAGCGGAAAGGTTCTCGTCTCCGGCGGATGGGACGGGAGCGGCATCACCTACTCAACCTGCGAGCTCTACGATCCCCAGGCCGGCACATGGTCCAGCACGGGCTCGATGTTGTCCACGCGGGACCTGCATTCCGCCACCTTGCTCAACAGCGGGAAACTCCTGGTCGCGGGGGGCGAGGACGTGAGCGGGAACAGGAGAGCCACAGCGGAACTCTATGATCCCGCCCTTGGAACGTGGTCCTCGGCCGGGACCATGTCCTCGGCCAGGCGATCCTTCGCGGCGTCCCTCTTGGCCAACGGAAAAGTTCTCATCACGGGCGGTTTCAGCGCCACCGCCTCGCTTTCCACCTGCGAGCTCTACGACCCGGCGGGCGCGGGAACCTGGTCCGTCACGGGCTCCATGTCCACCGCCAGGCGCGTGCATTCGGCCACGCTCCTGCCCAACGGCAAGGTGCTGGCGGCGGGAGGATACAACGGCACCAACGCCATGCTGACAGCGGAACTTTACGATCCGGCCGCGGGTACCTGGTCCGCCACAGGCGCCATGGCCTCCTCCCGCTACCAGCACTCGGCCACGCTTCTCCCCAGCGGCAAGGTGCTTGTGACCACGGGGGACAATGAAAACGTGACGGCGTTATCCACAAACGAGCTCTATGACCCGACCGCGGGAACGTGGGCCACGGCCGGGACATTGGCTTCGGCCCGGTATCAGCAAACCGCCACGCTTCTGCCCAACGGCAAGGTTCTGGCCGTGGCCGGCGACGGGGCCACGGCACGGCTGTCCACGGCCGAGCTTTACGATCCCTCTTTCGGGGCCTGGTCCGCCAAGGGCTCGATGTCGACGGGCCGCTATTTGGCTTCGGCCACGCTCCTCCCTAACGGCAAGGTCCTTGTGGCGGGCGGCTGGAGCGCTGGCGCCCAACGGACAGCCGAACTCTATGATCCATCCTCCGGCGCATGGTCCACCACGGGCTCAATGGCATCCACAAGGAGCCATCACACCGCCATGCTGCTCACCAACGGAAAGGTACTGGTGATGGGGGGCGATTCGCAAAATGGAGGGGTGTTTCTTTCCACGGCGGAAATCTACGATCCCTCGGCCGGGACGTGGTCCGCCACCGGCGCCATGTCGTCGGCCCGGCGGAACTACACCGCCGCGCTGCTGCCGGACGGCCGGGTCCTGGTGGCGGGCGGGTCCAACGGTTCATTCAATCTGTCCACGGCGGAGCTTTACGATCCAACGGCCGGGACATGGTCCACCACAAACTCCATGGGAACGGCAAAGCAAAACCCCGCGGCGACCCTTCTGCTCAATGGAAAGGTCCTGGTGTCCGGCGGCTGGGGCTCCACCCGGCTTTCCACGGCGGAGCTTTATGACCCATCGGCCGGCACCTGGTCTGCCACGGGTTCCATGGCCTCGGCGAGGGACGGACACGCGGCCATTTTGCTTCCCAACGGCCATGTCTTGGCCGCGGCCGGATCGGATGCCAATTCGATTTCAACGGCAGAGATTTATAATCCAGGGTCCGGGACTTGGTCCGTGACCGGTTCATTATCCTCCGGCCGCTATGACCCCGTGGCCAGGCTGCTCCCCAACGGAAAAATTTTGGTGGCGGGTGGATATAACAGCATCACTTTCTCTTATTTGTCGACGGCGGAATTGTATGATCAAGCCTCGGGAACATGGTCAACAGCCCCCTCCATGGCTTCACCGAGGCGCCAACAGAATATGGTGGTCCTGCCCAACGGCCAAGTTTTAGCGGTAGGTGGGTTCAATGCTTTCCCTCTCTCATCGGCTGAAACGGCCTACTACTCCTCCGACCAGCCCGACGCCATGTGGACCCCTTCCCTAAGCTCGGTTCCCCGGGATTTGGCCCGCGGACAAACCCTTTCCATTTCAGGCTCCCGGTTCAAGGGAGTTTCGGAAGGCTCCGGCGGAAACCCCTCGTCCTCGCCGGCCAATCATCCGCGCGTCTACCTCCAACACATGGGTTCGGGCGGGTTCGGGTATCTCTCTCCGCCGGGACGCCTCTTGGACCTATCCACCCATGTTTACTCCAACGCCGGCAACTCTTGGTCCTCCATGGACACCAGTCTGACGTTCACCCTTCCGTCCTCATCCGAGACCCTGCCCTACGGCTGGTACCATTTGCGGGTGATGGCCAACGCGGTGATCAGCGATTCCGCCTTGGTGCGGGTGGGAGATCTTTCGGCGGGAACGCCTTATGTGCAATCCACATCCCATCCGGAGACCTCTTATTCTTCCAACACTTACATCACGTGGATTGCCACGGGGATCAACGCGGGGGGGCATTATCATTATCTCTTCAACCAAGTGGCTTCCTCCTCGCCGGCCTCCGGGGACGCGCAATGGAACGGTTCCTCCCTGCAGCTTCAGGCGACGGCGGAGGGCGCCTGGTATATGCACGTTTCCGGCAAGAACGCGTCTCATGTCGGCGGAGAGGCACAGGACGGCTACAGCGACTACGGCCCTGTTTACATCGACACCACGCCGCCCGCGGCGGTGGCGGACCTCGCGGCCCGGGCGTCCACGGCCACCGCATCCGTCACGGTTTTATGGACGGTCCCTTACGACAGCTCCAGCGGAATCGGACATTACCGCCTGCAGTATTCTCCCTCGCCCAATCCGCCCTGGGACCCCGCGCAATACAACGCCCGCTTCAGCGGGCAAAATCATTCGTCGGGAACGGCCGTCAGCTACACGGTCGACAATTTGCAGTTCAACACCACCTACTATTTCGCTTTGTGGTCCGAGGACCGCGCCGGCAACCTTTCGGCCGTATCGAACACGGCCTCCGCGGGCACCCGTTCGGTTTTCATCGCCTATCCGCTTTACCGCAACAGCGCCGACACCTGCACGGGGGAGTGCATCGCCGACATCCAAACTTTGAACGCCGCCTCGCCTCTGTCCGACATCACGGCGGGGTTTTGCGGCGACACTCTTTACACGGCGGTGGCGGGCGCCATGGTGGCCTTGGACAGCCACACCGTCACGGGCTTAAACGACGAGCCTTTTTCGAGCGTGGCCCTGGCGGGCCGCTATCGCGCCAACAGCACCGCGTGCGCCAATTTCATTGAGGTTTCCACGAACAGCGGAACAAGCTGGAATGCCGTCTATAGCTTGGTCAACAGCACCTCCGACGCTTCATTCAGCCAGGACATTTCGGCCTATGTCAACAGCCGCGCCAAAATTGCCACGGCCAGGGTGCGCTACAGCAACTGCAGCAGCGGCAACGCGAACAACCATCGTAAAAATTTCGATTATCTTTGGATCCAGGCCGTGTCTCTTTCTTCAGCGCCGGCGGCGGTGGCCAACCTGTCCATTTCCAATCCGAGCTCCACAACCGCCCGTTTGTCATGGACGGCCCCGGGAGACGACGGCAATTCCAACAGCATTGTCGGAGGGTATTATCGAATTAAGGTTGCGGACAGCGCCTCCTACAGCTACGACGTGGCCGACTGGACGGCGCAGATTTCCACCAACACGAGCCCGGGGACTTCCGAGGCTTACACCATGACAGGCCTGACGCCCAACAGCACCAATTATCTGAGGCTTTGGACGGGGGACGAGGTCGTGAATTGGTCCGGCATCTCCAACAGCACGGCCATTCTAACCTTGGCGGCCCAGCCCGGCACGCCCGCCAACCCGTTCACCGGCGTATTCGATTCCAGCGTGACGGTGAACTGGCTGGCCAACGGCAACCCGTCCAACACGCAATTTTTCGTCCAGGCCTCCACGGCGAGCGATTTTACGGGCTCGCTGTTTTACCCGGCCGGAGGAGCGGTTTGGTTCACGGGCACATCCACGTCGGTGGTAAGCTTGTCGGCGGGCACCACATATTACTTCGAAGTCAAAGCCCGTAATTTAAACAACGTGGAAACAGCCTTCACCGTTTTGGGCAGCACGGCGACCACTCAGTCCGCTCCGCCCCCGCCCACGAACCAAACCTTGCTGAACGTCTACGTCAGCTCCATGACGGCGGGCTGGTACGCCTCTGCGGGAGCCACGGGCTACACCCTGGCGGCGTCCACGAATTCGGCCAACCCGCCGAGTCCGGTCTGGGCCTCCAGCACGACGGTGGGAAACAGCATGACGACGGCCACGGTGAGCGGTCTGGACCCCAACACGACTTTCTATTTGTTCGTCCGCGCGGACGGCTCCAGCGGGTCCAGCGCCTACGTGACGATCCCCGGGACTTCCACGCTGGCCAACGCGCCGCAAAACGTGCAGGCCTACGGCGTGTTCGACACCAGCCTCACGGTGACCTGGAGCGCCCTGCCCGTCTCGCCCTCCTCGGCCACGGCGGAAGGCTACCTGCTGCAGGTCTCGACCGACGCCGCCTTCGGCCTCCTGGCCGGATCGTCCCAAACCGCTTCGGTGTCGCTGAGCACGCTCACCGTGGCGGGCCTGTCCCCGGGAGCCACGTACTATCTTCGCGTCGGCAGCTTGAACTGGAACGACGTTCCCAATTATTCGGCGTCCGTCTCCACCCGTACGCCCGGCGACATTCGGGTGGTCGACTTCTCCGGCGTCGTGGGCTCATCGGCCTCCCTCGCGCTCGACGCCTCCGGAAACCCCCACATCAGCTATTACGATTCGACCAACGGCGACCTAAAATACGCCAAGTGGACGGGCGCCGCCTGGAGCGCTCAAACCGTTGATTCGGGTGGGAATGTCGGAAGCGTGTCCTCCATCGCCCTGGACAGTTCCGGCAATCCCCGCATCGCCTATTACGATGAAACCAACGCCGACTTGAAGTATGCCCGCTGGACCGGCAGCGCTTGGAACGTCGAGATCGCGACCTCCGCGGGCGACGTGGGGCAATTCGCGTCGCTGGCTCTGAACGGAGCCGGCGACCCACGCATCGCCCACTACGACGCCGCCAATCTGGACCTAAAGTACACCTGGTGGAACGGGACCGCCTGGATCACATCGGCCGCCGATTCCACCGGCGACGTCGGAAGCCACGCGTTCCTTGTTCTGGACGGCACCGGCAACGCCCACATCAGCTATCACGACGCCACCAACGGCCGGCTTAAGTACGCCTATTACAACGGTTCCTGGAGCGTCCAGACGGTGGACTCGGCGTCCAGCGTCGGCCAATACACGGGCTTGGCCGTGGATGCGTCGGGGAAGCCCCACATCGGCTACTACGACGCGGCGAACGGCGATCTCAAGTACGCGCGCTGGACGGGCAGCGCCTGGAATATTGAAACGGTGGTTTCCGCGGGCGACGTCGGGAAGCATGTTTCCCTCGTCCTGGATGGAAGCGGACGCGCCCACATTCTTTATTACGACGCCTCCGACACGGCCGTCCGGTACGCGAAGTGGACGGGCTCCGCCTGGAACGTTCGCGTCGTGGATTCACTGGGCGACGTCGGCCTCGGCGGTTCCCTCGCCCTGGACGGGGCCGGCAACGCGCACGCCGCTTATTACGACGCCTCCAACGCCGACCTTAAATACGCTCTCATAAGCGCCGACGCCGGCGCGCCGCGGGTGCTGGGCGGCGGCAACGCCAAGAGCCGGCCCCAGGCGCCCAGCGGGCTCACGTCCACCGGCGGCTCGCCCGTCTCCGTGGAATGGAGGTGGACGGACAACGCCACCAGCGAACAAGGCTTCCGGCTTTACGGCTCCACCTCGGCTTCCGGTCCCTTCGCTCTGATCGTCGGCTCCGCCACGTTGACGGCCAACACGTTCGCCTACACCGAGACGGGCCTCAAGCCCAAGACCACCTATTACCGCTACGTGGCGGCGGTGGACGCCGGCGGCTATGCGTACTCGAATTTCTTCAGCACGCGGACCCAGCCCACCTGGACCGTCAGCACCCCCGACTCTTCCCCGGACACGGGGGAATACACGTCCATCGCGCTGGACGCGGCGGGCAATCCCCACATCAGTTACTACGACCTGGCCAACGGGGACTTAAAATACACCAAAAACATCGGCGGGGTCTGGACCCCGGAGACGGTGGATTCGTCGGCCGACGTCGGGCGCTACACGACGCTGGCCATGGACAGCGCGGGCCGCGCTCATATCAGCTACGTCGATTCTAGCAACCAAAACCTGAAATACGCCCAATGGACGGGGACGGCCTGGAGCACGCAGACCGTGGAATCCTCGGTGAACGTGGCCTCCTTCACCGCCTTGGCCTTGGACGGCGCGGGCCACGCGCACATCGCCTATCACGACGCCACCAACCTGCGCCTCAAATACGCCAAGTGGGACGGCGCCTCGTGGACCCGCCAGACGGTGGACAGCGGCGCCAACGTGGGGGAAAGCGTTTCCTTGGCCTTGGATCCGGCCGGCCTTCCCCACATCGCGTACCGGGACGTGGCCGGCGCCGACCTTAAATACGCCCAATGGACCGGGAGCGCCTGGACTCTTGAAGCCGTGGACACCGGCGGGGACGTGGGATCGTACACCTCCATCGCCGTGGACGGCGCCGGCGACATCCACGTCAGCTACCGCGACTTGACCAACGCCGACCTTAAGTACGCCAAACGCGCGGGAGGTTCCTGGAGCGTCCAGACCGTGGAATCGGCCGGCAACGTGGGAGAATACACGTCGCTGGCCCTGGACGGCTCCGGCCATCCTCACATCACCTACCGCGACAACACCGACGGGGACCTCGAGCACGCCCAATGGACGGGAACCGCCTGGAGCACCGACACCGTCGCCTCCAGCGGCGACGTGGGCGTCTTCACATCCCTGGCCGTGGACGGCGGCGGGTTCACCAAGATCAGTTTCCGCGACCTCAGCACCGGCCAGATTCAATACGCCGAATCGAACCTCAGCCAGGGCGCCGGGGCCATGGGCGGCGGCACCGCCAAGAGCCGGCCCCAGGCGCCGACGGATCTGACGCCCGCCGCCGACCACGCCACCTCCCTCACATGGACTTGGACCGACAACGCCTCCAACGAGACGGGGTTCCGGCTGTACGGTTCGACCGTCGTCGCGGGCCCCTACACGCTCATTGCCGATTCGACAACCTTGACCGCTGACACGGTTTCTTACACGGAAACCGGCCTTGAGTCCACCATTCTTTATTACCGGTATTTGACGGCCATCAACGCCGGCGGCCACGCTTATTCCAATTTCGCCTCCACCCGTACGGCTCCGCCGGCGGCACCCGGCGGCCTCGCTTTCACGGCGGTCCACGCTTCCTCCATCACTGCCTCTTGGAACTCGTCCGCGGGAGCCTCCGGCTACACCCTGGCCGCCTCCACCAACGCGGCCAATCCGCCCGCGCCCGTCTGGACCTCCAGCGCCACCCTAAGCAACGCCGCGGTAACGGCCACGCTGACCGGCCTGTCGCCCAACACCACCTTTTACTTGTTCGTGCGCGGAGACGCCCAGAACGGATCGGGGGCCTACGCCGCTTTCCCGGCCACGTCCACGTTGGCGAACCCTCCGTCCGGCGTGCAAGTTTTCGCCGCCTACGCCTCCAGCGTTACCGTGAATTGGACGGCCCTTCCCCTAAGCCCTTCCTCCGCCACGGCGGAAGGCTATCTCCTGCAAGCCTCCACGGCGGCGGATTTCAACCTCATCGCCGCCTCTTCCCAGACCGCCTCGGCGTCCCGGAGCACGCTGACGGTTTCCGGCCTCGCGGCCAACACCACCTACTATCTGCGCGTCGGCAGCCTCAACTGGCTGTCCGCGGCGAATTACGCGGCCGAGGTCTCGACAAGGACCCTCGGAACCCTCTCCATCAGCATCAGCACGGGGCTCTATTCCTTCGGCCTCGTCGCCATGTCCTCCTCAGTGGTTTCCACCGCGGCCGTCAGCGCCTCCAACACCGGCGACATCGCCGCCACCTGGAGCTTGCAATTGTCCACGCCGGCGGCGAACGTCTGGGGCTTCACCACGGGGCCTCCCGACTTAAACACGGCGCGACTGCGCGCGGCCTTTCACAGCGTCCAGCCGTCCACGTCCGCCTTCGCCGCCGACGACATTCTGTCCGGCGCGGACACGCCTTCCAGCGCCACTGTCTTTTCGCTCGGCGAGCCCGACACGGGGCAATCGATTCCGCCCGGAGCGGCCAGGCCCGTCTGGTTTTTAATGGAAACGCCCACGGCGACCGGCACGATCGCGGAACAAAGCTTCACCGTGACCATCACGGCCAATGAGTGACGCGGCCTTTCCGCGGCCGGAGGGCCGCCTCCCCTGGCGTCCCGCTCTTCGCGGCGCTTTGCTCGCGCCGCTCCTTTTGGCAGCCGTTCACGGCTCCACGGGCATCTCCACCAACTTCACGGGCCTTTCTTTCGCGAATTTGGAAATCGGCAAATCCCACGATCTCGGCGTTCTGGCGGGCCGGCCGTTCGAGGTGAGAAACCACGGCTCCAAACCCTTGCGGCTGCGCGTGGAGCCGGAACCGGCGTCGCCGGCCTTTCTGTTGGAAGGCTATAAGCCCCTGCCCTCGGCCCGCTGGATCACCGTTCATCCTCAGGAATTCATCGTGCCGCCGGGCAGCGCGGCCCGGGCCCGGGTGACATTGAAGGTTCCGGCCGACCGCCGCCTGGCGGGGGAGAAATACCAGGGCGCGCTGTGGATCCGCTCCATCGGGGAAGAAACCGTCCAAATGGGCTTGCGCGTGAAAGTGCCCTTCACCTTGTCCGCCGGGGCGCGCAAGGCTCCGCGATCCTCTCCCGCCCGGCTTGACAAGCGGGGCCAAATACCTTAAACTCTCGACGAGAACGGTTTTTTCGGCTCTTTTTATCGGGAGGAGACCATGAAACTGAGCATCCAGGACATCCGGGACGACGGCGTGATCGAACGAAGAGTACGCTTGCCGGCCGAGGAGCTTTCCCTGGACGCCCCCCTCGTCAAGCCGGCCGAGGCCGATTTCCGCGCCGAGGCTTTCACCGAGGAAGTGATGGTGATGGGCAACGCCGCGGCGCTGGTGCGGCTCGACTGCTCCCGCTGCCTGGAAACGTACGAAAGCCCCATCGCCTGCTCCTTCGAGGTCCACGCCCCCTTTCAGCAAGAGTTCGTAGACGTTTCCGAAGAGGTTCGCCAGTCTCTGTTGCTGGCTTTTCCGGTCAAACCGTTGTGCCGCGAGGAATGCCGGGGCATCTGCGCCCGCTGCGGCAGGAACTTGAACCAGGAGCCTTGCGGGTGCCCGCCGGGCCCGTCGGCAAACCCCTTCGCCCGACTGAACATATTCCCAAGAGGTTCATCTTAAAAAGGATAAAACGATTCCATGCCCAACCCAAAGAAAAAACACACACCGATGCGCCGCGACATGCGGCGCTCCCAAAACTGGCGCCTCGAAATGGGCTCCCTGTCCAAGTGCCCGCAATGCGGCGCCGCGCGGCCGCCCCACGTCGTGTGCCGCGCCTGCGGCCATTACGGCGCGGAGCTGATCCTTCCTCCCAAGGCCAAAAAAGAGAAAAAAGAAGGCCAATAACCTGAACGTCCCGGCGATTTCTCCGGCCCCCGCGGGCCGCTGAACCGTTCCCAAATGTCGGTTCCGATAGCGCTCGATGCCATGGGCGGCGACTACGGCCTCCCCGTGAACGTGGAGGGGGCCCTGGCCGCTCATCGCGAATTCGGAGTGGACGTCCTGCTGGTGGGGGACGAGCCCCGCATCCGGGAGGAGTTGGCGCGCCTCCGCGCCCGGGACGTTCTGCCCGTCCTGCACGCGCCCGCCGTCATCGGCATGCAGGAAAAGCCGGCCGAGGCCTGCCGCTCTAAAAAGGATTCCTCTATTATGGTCTGCGCCGAGCTGGTGGCCGCGGGGCGGGCCGCGGGTCTCGTGTCGGCCGGAAATTCGGGAGCCACCATGGCCTCCTGCCTCTGGCACCTGCGCCGTTTGCCCGGCGTATCGCGGCCGGCCATCGCCACCCTCATGCCGACACTGGAGGGCGTCTGCCTGGTGCTGGACGTCGGCGCCAACGTGGACTGCAAGCCGCGCCACCTCCTGCAATTCGCCGTCATGGGCAGCCTCTACGTCGAATCCCTTTTGAAGAACCCCAGCCCCAAGGTGGGCCTCCTGACCATCGGCGAGGAGGAGGGGAAAGGCAACGAGGTGACGGTGGCCGCCCACGCTCTGCTCAAAGCCAGCGGCCTCAATTACGTCGGCCACACCGAGGGCCGCGACATCCCCCGCGGCACGGCCGACGTGTACGTGTGCGACGGGTTCGTCGGCAACGTCATTCTGAAGTTCGGCGAGGGATTGGCCGCCGCCCTTCTCACCCTCATCAAGACCGAGATCAAAAAACACCCTTTGGCCTTCCTGGGCAAGCTCCTTTTGAAGGGCGCCTTCCGCCGCATCCGCAAGAAAACCGACCCGGCCGAATACGGCGGAGCGCCTCTGCTGGGGGTGGGGGGCGTGGCCCTCATCAGCCACGGCGGCTCCAACGCTCTGGCCATTAAGAACGCGCTCCGCGCGTCCAAGATTTTCGCGGAGTCGGGCATCAACGAGCGCATCAGCGAGCGGCTTCGCTCCGCCGGATCCGCCGAACCCCTTCAAGCGGCGGCCGCGTCGTGACGGGCCTTCGCTTCCTGGGAACCGGCGCGGCCCTGCCGGACAAGGTCCTCACCAACGCCGACCTGGAAAAAATCGTGGACACCACGGACCAATGGATCACCGAGCGCACGGGCATCAAAGAGCGCCGCATGGCCGCCGACGGGGAGGCCACCTCCGACCTGGCGGCCGGCGCCGCGCGCCGGGCCCTCGAAGACGCCGGGATCGCCCCCGCGGAGGTGGACCTCATCGTGGTCGCCACCTGCACGCCGGACCACTTGTTTCCGTCGGTGGCGTGCCTTGTGCAAAAATCCCTCGGCATCAAGGAAGCCATTTCTTTCGACGTTTCCGCGGCCTGCTCGGGATTCCTTTACGGGCTGGCCTGCGTGCGCGGCCTGCTGGAGACGGGCGCGGCGAAAACGGCCCTGCTCATCGGCGCCGACGCGCTCACCAAGTTCACCGACTGGAAGGACCGCGGCACCTGCGTCCTTTTCGGCGACGGCGCCGGCGCCATGGTGATCCGCGCCGAGGAAGGACCCAGCCGCCTCTTGTCCGTCTACCTGGGCGCCGACGGCGAGCGCTCGGAAATCCTCACCATTCCCGGCGGCGGGTCGCGCCATCCATTGGGGTCCAACGGCGGCGCCGCGGCCCATCCTCCCTACATTTATATGGACGGCAAGGAAGTCTTCAAGCACGCCGTCACGCGCATGATCGACGCCTCGCTGAAGGCCCTGCGGGCCTGCGGCAAGACGAGCCGCGACCTGGCCCTCGTCATTCCGCACCAGGCCAACCTCCGCATCATAGACGCCATCGCCAAGCGGCTGGACGTGCCGGACGAAAAAGTTTTCCGCAACGTGCACAAATACGGCAACATGTCCGCCGCCACCACCGTCATCGCGCTCGACGAGGCGCGCCGCGCCGGACTGGTGAAGTCCGGCGACCTGGTGCAATTGATCGCTTTCGGCGCGGGTTTGACCTGGGGAGCGGCGGTGCTCCAATGGTGAAGCGGCCCCCGGCGGCGGCCCCGCGCATCGTTCCGTCATGAAAACCGCCTTCCTGTTCCCCGGACAAGGGTCGCAATACGTTGGCATGGGGCGCGAGCTCTACGATCACTTTCCAGCCGCCAAGGCGATCTTCGACCAGGCCGCCCGGTTCCTGGGCGCGGAGTACGTGGAAGTGATGTTCGAAGGCCCGGAGGAAAAACTCCGCCAAACCCGCTACACCCAGCCGGCTCTTTACATCGCCGGCGCCGCGGCTCTGGAGGCCGTTAAAAGCGCCGCGCCGCCGCCCGACTTCACCGCCGGCCACAGCCTGGGAGAATATTCCGCCCTATACGCGGCGGGCGTTTTCGATTTCATAACGGGCCTGGGTTTGGTCAAGGCCCGCGGCGAAGCTCTGGAAGAGGCCGGGCGGAGCATCCCCGGCGCCATGGCCGCCGTCATCGGCCTGGAACGGCCTCAGGTGGAGGAGATCTGCCGCCAAGCCGTCGCCAGAGGCTCCGGGACAGGGAGCGTATGCGAAGCCGTCAACCACAACGGCGGCGGGCAGGTGGTCATCGCCGGGACCGCCGAGGCGGTGGATGAGGCCGTGCGGCTTGCCCAGACCGCCGGGGCGGCCAAGGCCCTGAAGCTGAACGTTTCCGGCGCCTTCCATTCCTCTTTAATGAAACCGGCCGCCGATCAAATGGCCCGCGTGCTGGCCGACGTCCGCCTGGCGGACGCCGCCGTCCCGGTCATCGCCAACTGCGACGCCCAGCCCACCCGGCGCGCGCCCGAAATCAAGGAGAAGCTCGTCCGCCAGATCGACCACGCGGTCCTCTGGGAGGACAGCATGCGGTTCCTCATGGCGCAAGGCGTGGACGTTTTCATCGAAATCGGCCCCAGCCGCGTGCTTTCGGGCCTTTTGCGCCGGATCGACAAGAGCCGGAAAGCTTTGAACGTGGAAGACAAGAAAAGCGCGGACGCCCTTCTGGCCCACTTCGCGCAAGGCACCACCAACCGCTAGGAGGCTCCATGAGACTCAAGGACCAAGTGGCTTTGATCACCGGCGGCGCCCAGGGCATCGGGCGCGCCATCGCCGAAACTTACGCCCGCGAGGGCTGCAAGATTTCCATCTGCGACGTGAACGAGGCCGCGGCCCAGGCGACGGCCGACGAGATCAAGCGGCAGTTCAACGTCGAAACCTTCTCCACGAAGGTGAACGTCACCGTCTTCGAAGACTGCGAAAAGTGGGTCCAGGCGACGCTTGACAAGCTCGGGCGGATTGATATATTAGTGAACAACGCCGGCATCACCAAGGACAACCTGGTGATGCGCATGACCGACGCGGAATGGGATTCGGTGGTCGCCGTCAACTTAAAGGGCGTCTTCAATTGCTCCAAGGCCGTCGTGCGGCCCCTGTTCAAGGCGCGCAAGGGGCGGATCATCAACATCGCCTCCATCGTCGGCCTCATGGGCAACGCCGGCCAGGTCAATTACTCGGCGACGAAGGGCGGCGTCATCGCCATGAGCAAGACCTGCGCGCGGGAATTCGCCTCGCGCAACGTCCTGGTGAACGCCATCGCCCCCGGCTTCATCCGCACGGCCATGACCGACAAGCTTTCCGACGAGCAGAAGAAGGCCCTCTCGTCTTTGATCCCGCTGGAGCGGCTGGGCGAGGCGCAGGACGTCGCCAACGCCGCCCTCTTCCTGGCCACCGAGGAAAGCTCCTACATCACGGGCCAAGTGATTTCCGTCAACGGCGGGATGTACATGTAGGAATTGCGGGTTGCGAATTTCGGAATGCGGATTGAACAAAAACGATCCGCAAATTTAAACCATGGTGAAATGATCAAGGGGGTTATGGATTGATCGGTGTCGGGCGACGGAATGTCTTTGGTGCTGTTCCGCAATCCGAATTCCACAATCCGCAATGAGAAGTCCCTTTCATCATTCCACCGCACAGGAGGAAACGTGTCAGACGAAATCGAAACAAAAGTGAAAAGCATCATCGTGGAGCAACTGGGCGTGGACGCGGGCGAGGTCAAAACGGAAGCGTCGTTCGTCAACGACCTGGGCGCGGACTCCCTGGACACGGTGGAGCTGGTCATGGCGTTGGAAGAGTCCTTCGGCATGGAAATTCCCGACGAAGAGGCGGAAAAGATCCAAACCGTCGGCCAGGCCGTCGACTACATCAAGAAACACAAGAAATAATTCTTCAGCTCCCGGACGGCCCCCCGGCGGAACCGCTGTCCGGTTCCCGCCGGGGGCGCTCCGGAGGCGGTTCGATCGCTCGCCCACCCGCAGGCCGCGCGCTGCATCGGAACCTCCCAATTTAACGAAACCAAGAGGCGCATCGTGAAGAAAAGAGTGGTCATCACAGGCATCGGCATCGTCAGCCCCATCGGCATCGGCAAAGAGAAATACTGGGACTCCCTGAAATCCGGCAGGTCCGGCTTCGGCAAGATCAGCTTCTTCGACCCGGCCGCCTACCCCTGCCACATCGACGCGGAGGTGCGGGATTTTCAGCCCGAAGATTTCATCGATAAGAAAAAGGCCCGGCGCATGGACCGCTTCACCCAGTTCGCCATGGCGGGCGCCCGGCTGGCCATGGCCGACTCCGGTTTGGACTTGACGAAAGAGAATATGGAGCGTTGCGGGGTCATCGTAGGCTCCGGCATCGGCGGCCTGCCCACCATCGAGGCGGAGCACAAAATCTTGCTGGAAAAAGGCCCCAAGCGCGTCTCGCCGTTCCTCATACCCATGCTCATCACCAACATCGCGCCCGGCGAAATCGCCATCGAATACGGCTTCGTCGGACCCAACTATTCGGTTTCCTCGGCCTGCGCCACCGCCAACCACGCCATCGGCGAGGCCCTGCGCCACCTGCGCTACGGCGACGCGGACGTCATCATCGCCGGCGGCACGGAAGCCGCCATCACGCCCCTGGGCGTGGCCGGTTTCTGCCAGGCCCGCGCCCTCACCACCGCCTTCAACGACAACCCTCAAAAAGCGTCCCGGCCCTTCGACGCCAACCGGTCCGGCTTCGTCATGGGCGAAGGCTGCGGCATCGTGATTCTGGAGACCCTCGAGCACGCCCGGGCGCGCGGCGCGAAGATTTACGCGGAGCTGGCCGGCTACGGCGCCACCGACGACGCCTACCACATCACCGCGCCGCACCCCGAGGCCCACGCCGCCTCCCGCGCCATGCAGATGGCCCTGGCCGACGCCGACGCGCGGCCCGAGGACGTGAACTACATCAACGCCCACGGGACCTCCACGGAGCTGAACGACAAGACCGAGACCGTGGCCATCAAGAAGGTCTTCGGCGAGCGCGCGCCGAAAATTCCCATCTCCTCCACCAAGTCCATGACGGGGCACCTCCTGGGCGCCGCCGGAGCGGCCGAGCTCATCGCCACCCTCCTCAACATGGAGAACAAGACCATCCACCCGACCATCAATTACGAAACCCCCGATCCGGCCTGCGACCTGGATTACGTGCCCAACACGGCCCGGCCCGCGGACGTCACCTGCGCGTTGTCCAACTCCCTCGGTTTCGGCGGCCACAACGCCGTGATCGTCGTCAAGAAATACGCCGAATAAAAAGATAAAGGAGAAAGGCAAAAGCGTGGGCACTCGGACAACTTCAACAACCATCCTCGCTTTCCCTTTCTCACTTTCGACTCTTCCGTCGGCCTAGACATGCCCCGCGAAGAGGCCGAGAGCCTGGAGCGGCGCATCCGCTACAAGTTTAAAAACCGCAAGCTCCTGGAAGAAGCCCTCACCCACAAGTCCCACGCCATGGAGAAGGGCGGCAAGCTCTTCAACGAAAGGCTGGAGTTCCTCGGCGACAGCATCGTCAACGCCGTGGTGGCGCACTACTTTTTCAAGCGCTTTCCTTCCAACGACGAAGGCCGCCTTTCCAAAATCAAGTCCCAAATGGTGGCTCGGCCGGCCCTGGCGGCCTGGGCCCGCGCCATCGGGATGGGGAAATACCTTTGGATGAGCGGGGGGGAAGAGGCCACCGGCGGCCGCGACCGCGACAGCCTGCTGGCCAACGCTTTCGAGGCGTTGGTGGGCGCCATCTTCCTGGAGTCCGGCTTCCCCGCCGCCCAGCGCTTCATCGTGCGCCTCCTGGCCAAGCACAAACGCATCGTGGAGAACGATTACAAGAGCAAGCTCCAAGAGCTCATCCAGAAGCGCTACAAAATACCGCCCCTTTACGTCGTGGCCGAGGAAAGCGGGCCCGACCACGCCAAAACGTTCCTCATGGAAGTGCGCCTGCGCCGCCGCCTCCTGGGCCAGGGAACGGGTCCCTCCAAGAAACAAGCGGAGCAGGCGGCCGCCTACGAGGCCCTGAAGAAACTTCGTTCACGGGAAAAAATTTCCAAGAAGAAAAGCGCCGAAGCGGGGTTGGAAAAGGTAAAATAGCGGCGGCTTTTCAGACAACGACCGCCGAAGGAGAACGTCATGAACTATTTCCTCACAGAAGACCAGCAGGCCATCATCGAGACGGCCCGCGAGATCGCCGAAAAAAAGATCAAGCCCGTCCGCGAGAAGCACGACGCCGAGGACACCTTTCCCTGGGAGATCGTCGAGGAACTGCGCAAGGCGGACCTGTTCGGCGTTTACTTCCACCCGAACTACGGCGGCCTGGGCGGCGCGGGCTTCGAGCTGGTGCTGGTGGTGGAGGAACTCTCCAAGGCTTGCGGCGGCATCGCCCTTTGCCTGGCGGCCACGGCTTTGGGCGCCTTTCCCATCATCCTCTTCGGCACGCCCGAGCAGAAAAAGAAGTGGCTGCCGGACCTGGCCAGCGGCAAGCGCCTGGGCGCCTTCACCATCACGGAGCCCGAAGCCGGCTCCGACGCCACGGCCACCCGGTGCGTCGCCCGCAAAGAGGGGGATTTCTACATCCTCAACGGCGTGAAGAACTTCTGCACCAACGGCGAGACCGCGGAAATTTATTCCACCTTCGCCTCCACCAACCCCAGCCGAGGCGCCCGGGGCATCTCCTGCTTCGTGGTGGAAAAAGGCACGCCCGGCTTCACCTTCGGCAAGAAGGAACACAAGATGGGCATCCGCGCCAGCACCACGTACGAGCTGGTGTTCGACAACTGCAAAATCCCGGCCGGGAACCTCATCGGCAAGGAGGGCGGCGGGCTGTTCGTGGCCCAGGCCACCTTCGACATCTCGCGCCCCGGCGTGGCGGGCCAGGCCCTGGGCATCGGCACCGGCGCCTTGAACGAGTCTCTCGCCTACGCCAAGGTGCGGCGCCAGTTCGGCCAGTCCATCCTCTCCTTCCAATCCTCCCAGCACATCGTGGCCGACATGGCCACCAAGCTGGAGGCCGCCCGCGCCCTGCTCTATTCCGTCACCCGCGCCATGGACGTGGACTTGAAAGCCGCGGTGGACGCCTCCGAGGAATCCGGGAAGACCGTCTATGAGGAATTGAAGCGCGTGTCCACGGGCCGCTGGACGAAATACTCGGCCATGGTGAAGCTCTTCTGCTCCGACACCTCCTTCTGGGTGGCCGACAGCGCCATCCAGCTCTGCGGCGGCATCGGCTACATGCGCGACTTCCCCGTGGAGAAATTCCTGCGCGACGCCAAGATCACGCAGATCTACGAAGGCACCAACCAGATCCAGCGCAACGAGATCGGCATGATGATCACCAAGGAGCTGGCCGCCGGGAAATAACGGCGCGCGTTTTCGCCGCGGCGGTCCGCCGCTTCAGCATCCGTCGGCCCAAACGCCCGGAAAGACCGGGCGGGCCCGGCGCCCGCGAAAGGAGCCGTCCATGCCCAAAACCATCCGCCTGCACCGCGTTTTCCGCGCGCCGCCCGAGCGCGTCTATCGCGCCTTCCTCGACGCCGACGCCATGGCCAAATGGCTTCCGCCCGACGGCTTCACCGGCAAGGTCCACCACGCGGACGCCAAGGCGGGCGGCACCTACAAGATGTCGTTCACCAATTTCACCACGGGGAAAAGCCATTCCTTCGGGGGCAAATACCTTGAACTCGTGCCGAACGAGCGCCTCCGCTACACCGACAAGTTCGACGATCCCCACCTGCCGGGAGAAATGCAGACCACGATCACGTTGAAAAAAGTCTCCTGCGGGACCGAACTGAGCGCCGTGCAGGAGGGCGTTCCCGATGCGATTCCGCCGGAGGCCTGCTACGTGGGCTGGCAGGAATCCCTTTCCGCCCTGGCGAAACTCGTCGAACCTGAGATTCCCGACGAGCCTTCCTAAGGAGCCGCTCCCGCGGCTTCTGCGGCGTCTCCCGCGGCGCGAACGTTCCGCCCTAACCAAGAGTTCCGCCGCCCGTGAATGACATGACGGAAGCGCCGCCCTCTCCCCTCCAAGTCCTCCGCGACACTTTCGGTTTCAAGGAGTTCCGCCCCGGCCAGGAGAAAATCATCCAAACGGTCCTGTCCGGCCGGGACTGCATCGGCGTCATGCCCACGGGCGCCGGAAAATCCCTCACCTTCCAAATCCCAGCCCGACTCTTGGGCGGCACCGTCCTGGTCATCTCGCCTCTCATATCGCTCATGAAGGACCAAGTGGACGGCCTGCTGGCCGACGGCTTCCGCGCCACGGTTCTCAACTCCTCGGTGGACTTCGAGGAGCGCCGCCGCCGGCTCGCCGCTTTCCGAAAGGGGGAATACGAATTGGTCTATCTCGCCCCCGAAGCGCTGGAGGGCTCCCTGCGCGACATCCTCTCCGGCTGCCCCATCAAGCTCGTGGTGGTGGACGAGGCCCACTGCATCAGCCACTGGGGACACGATTTTCGCCCCGCCTACCGCAAGCTCCAAGGCCTGAAAGCCCAGTTCGGCAACATCCCGATCCTCGCCCTCACGGCCACGGCCACCCGCCGCGTGGCGGGGGACATCATCCGCCAGTTGGGCATGGTGAAGCCGGACGGATTCAAAGGCTCATTCTTCCGCCCCAACCTCATCATCACCTGCCGCAAAAAAGGCCAGGGCGGCGACACGAAGCGGGAAATGCTGGCCCTCATCCAGGCCCGCGCGGGCCAAAGCGGCATCGTTTATTGCTTGAGCCGGAAAACGGTGGAAAGCACCACGGACTATCTGCGGGCCCAGGGGGTGGCCGCCCTGCCCTACCACGCCGGGCTCCCCGACGACGAGCGCGCCCGCAACCAGGAGGCCTTCGCCCGGGACGAAGCCGACGTCATCGTCGCCACCGTGGCCTTCGGCATGGGCATAGACAAATCCAACGTCCGCTACATCATCCACCGCGACATGCCCAAAAGCATCGAAAGCTATTACCAGGAAATCGGCCGCGCCGGCCGCGACGGCCTGCTGAGCGACTGCGTCCTCTTCTATTCCTGGGCCGACGTAAAAAACCACGAGCATTTCCTGCGCGACATCACGGACCCCGCCCTGGCCGCCGAAACCCGCCGCAAAACCGTGGAGCTTTTCCGCCTGGCCGACAGCCGGCAATGCCGGCACCAGTCCCTGGTCGCCTACCTGGATGAAAAAATGGACCCCTGCGCTTCCTCCTGCGACGTCTGCCGGGGAATCGCCCTGTCCGACCTTATAGGAAAGGCCCCTTCCCTTTTGAGCGCGTCGAAGCCGAGGGCTCCAAAATCCGCCGCCGCCGCCGCGATAAGGCCGCCGACGAAGGACGGGGAGGCCCTGCTCCAGCGCCTCAAGGCATTGCGCCGTTCTCTGGCCGACGCCCAGCGCGTTCCCGCCTACATCGTCTTCAGCGACGCCGTCCTCCTGCAAATGGTCGAACGGCGGCCCCGAAACTCCGAGGAGCTCCTCCAACTCTCCGGCGTGGGCCCCGCCAAGCTGGCCCGCTACGGGAACGATTTCCTCAGCGCCATCCGGGACTCGCCCCCTCCGCCCCCTTGACAGTTTTTGATTTCATGCTACAATCGTGAGTGAGTGAACACTCACATACATGTCGCTGATCGTAGACCCCGCCAAGAAGGACACCAAGCTGCCCCGCGTCATGCGGGCGGCGTTGAAGCTTTTCGTCGAAAAAGGCATCGACGGGACCACCACCAAGGAGATCGCCCGCAAAGCCGGCGTGGCCGAGGGGGCCCTCTACCGGCACTTCAAGAGCAAAAACGCTCTGGCCTGGCACATCTTCTCCACCCACCTGAACGCCTTCACCCTCAACTTAATGGCCCGCGTCGGCCGGGAGAAAACCGCCCGGCGAAAAATCCGCGCCTACATCTCCTATTGCTTCGATTCCTTCGAGGAGGACCGCCATCTTTTCACCTACCTCATCCTGTCCGAGCACCGCGAGCTGAAAAGGTTTCCCGTCACCCACGTGCACCCCGGCCACGCGGCCCTGGCCTTGATCCAGGAGGGACAAAAGAAAAGAGAAATCCGCCCCATGGACCCGCACGTGGCCGCCTCCTTGCTCGTGGGAAGCCTGATTCGGCTGTGCCTCGTGCGCATTTACAAAGGCATCGCCAAAGACCTGCGCACGCACACCGACGCCGTATCGGAAAGCCTATGGGATTCCCTGCGGAAAAGGAAATAGTCTCCGCGTTGCTTCACCGCGCAGTTGCCTGCGCCGCGCATTTTGCGATGGAACCTGCGGACTGAAGGAGAATTTGTGCTCATCACTGTGACGGTTTTGGCTCTGGCTTTGATCATGATGATGATGGAAGTCTGGCGGCCCGGGCGATCGTGGCCGAAAGTGGCCGGATGGTGGAGCCGGGCGATATTGCTCAACAGCCTGCAGGTCTTGATCGTCTTTACGGCGGGGCGGTTCTGGGACGGCTGGATGATTAAGCAGCGCCTCTGGTCCTTGGACGGGCTGGGCCTTTGGGGCGGGGCGCTGGCCGGTTACCTGGCGGTCACGTTCGTTTATTATTGGTGGCACCGCTGGCGGCATGAGGTGGATTTCCTGTGGCGCTGGATTCACCAGGTTCACCACAGCCCGCAGAGGATCGAGATCATCACCAGCTTTTACAAGCATCCGGCGGAGATCCTTCTGAACGGCCTTCTTTCCAGCGCCATCGTTTACTGGCTGGTGGGTTTGGGGACGGCCGCGGGCACGCTGGCCATCGTTTTCACGGGAATCGCCGAGCTTTTTTACCATTGGAACGTGGCCACGCCTCATTGGCTCGGCTATTTCATTCAACGGCCCGAGAGCCATTGCGTGCATCACGAGGCCGGCCTTCATTCCTATAACTACGGCGACCTTCCGCTGTGGGACATACTTTTCGGAACTTATCGCAATCCCCGCCGGTGGCAGGCCCGATGCGGCTTCGGGCCCGACATCGAGCCGCGGCTCCTGCCCATGCTGCTGGGCCGGGACCTCTCCAGACCGGCGGCCCGGCATGATAAGAGCCTATCTCAATAACCCGCTTTGAGGAGCGAAACTATGGATTTCGAGCCGAGCCGAAGCAAAATTTCCCGAGCATACTTGATGAAGTATGTAAGGGAAATTTTGCGAAGGCGCAGGCCGAAAGCCCAAGTTGCAGCCCCAAATGGGGTTGTTGAGATAGGCTCTAAGATCGGCCCCGCTTTTCTTTTCGCCGTCGGCATGCTTCAGATGTCGGCGGATGTCTTGAGGCTTCCCGCCCTGAAAGCCGTGGCGGCGGCCACGGCGGCCTCTCCCGCGC
>JBQTIM010000066.1:0-14900 GCA_052388135.1 Elusimicrobiota bacterium | reverse complement strand
TTCATGCCCCCATGCGCGCGCGAGGAGGAGTCGGACATTCCACGAGTGGGATTAAGACGCGCCCTCGTTTGCCATTATCCGCGAATTACGTCTTCCAGTGTAGTGAGCCATAAGCCCCTTGTCATTGCGAGCGCAGCGAAGCAATCCCAGGTTTCGCGTTAAGAGGTAACATCTCTCAAGACTTGACTGAAGGGATTGCTTCGTCACCAACAGCGTTCCTCGCAATGACAACGTAAAGAAGAGTGGAATCACCACACGAGGTGTTTTCTCACCCCGGTGCAAAGCGGGGTCCAGGGGTTATGCCGGTTCTAAGCGCCTGTTTGACTTCCTGGATACCGGCTTCCGCCGGTATGACGACTGCAAAAGGCAAGGTGGGAGGACAACCTCACCAACGTCCACGCGCGCGGACTTCAGGATTTTCTGCCGTTTTTATGGAGAGCGGCGAAGAGATTTAATATAATGCACCAAGCCTCCTATGCCTTTTAAAATTTTAGCGACCGTTTTAGGATTGGTTTCCTTTTCCCTGCTGGGCTTTGATCCATTGGCGGCCGCGCCGGCGGCGCCCGGCGTTCGGGGCCCTTCCAAATCTCCCTGCCGCCTGAACGTTCCCGCCGCCCAGGCCCGCGTGAAAGCCCTTCGGTCCCTGGGCGTCCGCGGCGCCCCCGCCGCCCCGCCCGCGCCTTTGAACCCTGAGGTCCTGGTGATCCGGGTGGATTTCGCTGATGACCCTTTGGGCACTAATTTTGGAGATGCTTCCACTTTTTATACCAGCGTCAGAAACTTTTTTATAGAAAATTCCTACAACCTTTTTCAGCCCTCCTTCACCATCACGGTATGTGGAACGGGATGCGGAGCGAACGGCGCTTACCGCCTGGGAAACAAAGCCGCCTACGGCGACGACTGTCTACTACCCGACGACAGCTACGATGTCGCCTGTCGTACCGGCGATCTTTTCGATGACGCGGTGGCCGCGGCCAACGCCGACGGGCGGGATTTTTCCCAATTCGACCACATCATGATCTATCACGCGGGGCCCGGGCAGGAAACGGTGGCCAATCCTCCCAGCCCTGAAATTTGGTCCGTGTTCTTCCCGCTAAGGCCTTCCGTTGTTTTAGACGGCAAGAGCTTTAACGGCTTCACCGTGGTGCCGGAGAAGCAAGCGAGCGGGTTCAGCCCTTTGGGCGTTATCGCGCATGAATACGGACATCAGTTGGGCCTGCCCGACCTCTACGATGTATCCGTGGCCGGAGGCCGATCCACAGTGGGCGCCTGGGACGTGATGGACTATCCCTACACGGGCGTCGTGGCCGCCGGCGACAATCCGCCGCACCTGGGGGCGTGGTCCAAAACCTTTTTGGGATTTACGACGCTTCGCACCTCCAGCGGGCCGGTGACGCTGGGCGCGGCGGAAAACAGCGCCAATAAGGGGGAATTCATTAAGATCCCCGCCGCCGGGGGCGGAGCGCAGGAATATTTTTTACTGGAATACAGGCGGGAAAACGAGCCGGGCGCTCAGTTCGACAAGGACCTGCCCATGCCCGCCGGCCTGGCCATTTGGCACGTGGACGACGGCGTAGCCATGAACGCTGATATTCTTAGAGAGAATTGGGTCAATTCACCGTCCCTGAACGGGCGGGGCCACCGCGGCGTGGACCTGGTGGAAGCCGACGGCGTGGAAGCCAATCCCCAGGCGGGAGATTTGGGCCGGAACGACGCTTTCACCAACGGCCAAAGCTTCACCACGCCCCAGTCCGACGCTTTCAACGGCGCGGCGTCGGGCGCGGCGGTGACCAACATATCCGGCGTCGGCGGGGCGTCCGTCTCCGCCCACGTGGCTTTCATCCAGGCCGCCGCGAATTTGACGGTGAAGAAAATCATAAATTATCCCAATCCGGGAGGCGACGCGAAGAAATATCCCGCTCGTTCCGGCGCGCCGGCTGGAACCGTCACGACGTTCGTCCTGCAATTGACCCGCCCATTGCCGCCCGCCAAACTGGAGCTGGATATTTACACGCCTGCCGGCGAACGCGTGCGGTCCGTGTCCGGTTCGGCCCTGGCGCTGAAGGTGGGCACGGGGGAGCCCTCCGAGGATTTCAAGTGGGTCTACGAGTTCGATTGGGACGGCAAGAATGAGTCGGGAGCGGACGCCGCTTCGGGCGTGTATCTTTATCGTTTCTTGGTGGACGGACAGGCCAAAATCGGAAAGACCGTCCTCATCCGTTAGGACGGAAACCCCGTTTATAAATTAAACGGCTCGTCATGCCGGCGCAAGGCCGTCTTCATCCGTCAGACGGAACCCCCCTTTATAAATTGAACGGCCCGTCATACCGGCGAAAGGCCGTCGGTATCCGTTAGACGGAACCCCCCTTTGTAAATTGAACGGCCCGTCATACCGGCGAAAGCCGGTATCCAGCGCGGGGCCCGGCTTCTGAATTCCCAGTTGCCGGCTGGACCCCGGCTTCCGCCGGGGTGACGAACACGAAGGGACCCGCTGGGCGCCGCGCCCGAGGCCGCCCTTAGAAGTCATCCGAAAACCTTTTTTCGGGCTGCAATTTCGGCTTTTGGTCTGCGTCTTTGCGGTCTTCGGTTTATTTACCACCTCGGGTATGCTCGCCTCAGCCTGCTTCGGCTCGGCTCAAAATCCGGAATTTCGCTTCCGAGCGAGGTTCCCGGATGACTTCTAGGACAGCTTCCTCATCCTGAGAAACAGCCAGCCGCCCACCGCCAGGAATATCCCGTTGGCCAGCCAGGCGCCGGCGACGGGGGGAAACCACGGTTTCTGCCCCAAGGCCCGGCCCACCTGCATCAAGCCGAAATAAAAGAAAGCCACCGCCAAGGCCGTTCCCACCGCGCGCACTTTTCCGCCGGCTTTTTGAAACGCGAAAGGGATTCCCAAAAGAAGGACGATGAAGCTGGTCCAGGGAAAAGCCAGCTTCATCTGCAGCTCCACTTCCTGGCGTTTCACGGGGACGCCGAGCGCCCGCAGGCGGCGGATGTGCCGGCGGAACTCCTCGTAGCTCATCTCCTCGGCGTCCGGCTCCTGGGGAACCAAGCTCTCCGGCGTTTCGGCCAGGGCGGGCGTCAATTTTTCAAAGGGCCTTTGTTCAGTCAGGTCCAGGCCGCCGGCTCCGTAAATCCTCTCCACCCCGTCCTCAAAAATCCAGGCGCCCTCCCGCCACACAGCCTGTTTCGCCTGAATTTGGGAGGCCGGGCGGCCCTTGGCGAAAATATCCACGGCCACGTTTTCCATCCGCCCCTCGTCCACGTCCAGAAGCCCGATGGCGTAGAACCCGTCCCGCCCCGCCACGGTGAGGCGGTCGAACCGCGTTTGGCGCAGGCTGGCGAAGCGCCGGATGTCCATCTTCCACAGGGCCTTGGCCCTCTGATTGGCGGCGGGAATCACGCCTTCGCTCAGGCCCCAGGACAAAAGGCTGAGAAGAAAACCGCAGGCCAGCAAGGGGCGGACGCAGGTCCAGGGATGCAGACCGCCGGACATGGCCGCCGTGATCTCCTGCCGGCGGGACAGCCCTCCCAGAGAGAACAGCGTGGCCAACAGGACGGCCACCGGCAGGATTTCCGTGAACCTCATGGGCAGGAGGCACAGCAAATATTGCGCCACCACCGCGACGCCCGCCTTGCCGGCGATGAATTTGTCCAGGTGCTCCAGCAGCTCGGCCACGAGGATCAAAATGACCAGGGCGCCCAGGCTGAAGAGCAGGGGTTTGAGGAACTCTTTTAGAAAATAGCGTGAGATTTTGGTCATCTTATCGCTTGCAAGATGTCATTTGAGCAGGCGGCGGCGATACAGCGCGATCCCCACGGCGGCGGTTAAAACGTTGGCGGCCCAAAGAGCCGGCAACGGGGGCAAGGCCTCTTTTTCCGCCAGCGTCAGGCCCAGGATGAGGACCAGGTAATAAGCGAAGACGACTCCCAGCGAGGCGCCGAAGCCCACGCCCCGGCCGCCTTTCTCGAGGGCGATGCCCAGGGGGACGCCCAACAGGGCCAGGGCCAGGGCCGAAAACGAGATGGCGAACCTGAGGTGGAGCTCGGCCGCCACCGGCCCGACGCTTTGGCCGGCTTCGCGCCGCGTCCGCATGGCTTCTTTTAACTGGTCCAGCGTGAGTTCCCGCCAGCTCTGGCCGCGGGACCCGGACGCCCCGGCGAACGGGACGGACAAGGTATAATTTTTAAACCGCACGTGCAGGAGGTCCCGAGGGTTTTCCAGGGAGAAGCGCTCCAACTGGCCGGCGTCCAGGCTGAGGAACAGCCGCTTGCTTTCCACCCGGGCGGTCCCGCGGGCGGCGTAGATGCGCTGCCAATGGTTTTTCTCGAACTGGTAGAGCAGAACGTCCTTCAGCGTCTCGCGGCCGGCGTCCATGTCCCCGGCGTAGAGACGGATGTTCTGCAGGCCGATGAACCGGCGCGGCTCGATCTTGATGAGCGGGTCCGAGGTGACGATGTGGTGATAGAGGCTCCGGAAAGAGTTCATGGCTTTGGGGACCAACAGCGTGTTGAAAGGGACCATGGCCGCCGACAGCAGGAGCGCCAAAGCCAGCGGAGGCCACAGGATTTGGAAAAACGAAAGGCCGGAGGCCCGCATGGCCGTCACCTCGTTGTCCTCCGACAAGCGGCCGAAGGTGAGCAGGCAGGCCAGGAGGACCGCCATGGGAACGGTCAGGGTGAGGACGGTGGGCAGGAAGAGCAAAAACATCTTGGCCGACACGAGAAGCGAAACGTCTTTGTTCACCAGCAGGTCCACCAAGTCGAACACCTTGTCCAGCACCAAAACGCCGGAAAATATGGCCATGCCGAAAAGCAAAGGAGGGAAGAACTGGGCGAGAACGTAGCGGGCCAAAATCACGGCTCATTATATAAAGTACGAAGCGTTCGGAACGCGAGGGCTTGCTCCCCGCCGGGGGGGCCGTCGGTTGACAGCCCGGAAGGGTGAAGGTAAACTTACTTCAGCACGAAAAATCAATGACATCGGCCCGCCCCCGTCCCATCCGGACCCTCGCCGCCGCTGGGCTCGTCCTCCAGCTTTTCCTGCCCGCCTGGGCCGAAGACTTCCGACTGTCGGACCGGCCCGTGGAGGAAGAGCTGGAGCTTGCGGCGCCGCCCCCGCCTTCCCAGGAATTTCCCAGGGAGACGGACATATTCCGTTTCGACCAGGACCGCTGGAACCGGGCCCGGGAGGCGCTGGAGGAGGGGCGCAAGCCCGAGGAGCCGCCGCCCGCCGAGGTGGCCGTTTCCACCCGTCCCGCCCCGCCCCCGCCGCCCGAAGAGGAAACCCCCGGCATCTCCGTGGACCTGCCCTACGAATCTGGCCTCAGCATTTCCGGCCGCAAGCTCATCGCCATCAAGTTGAAGGAAACGCGGCGCAAAAGCGCCAAGCGCGCGCAGGAGTTGGGCGTCAGCCAGATACAGCGCGACTTCGAGATGCAGCAGGAACTTCAGGTCCGCATCAAGGGTAAGGTGGGACGCAAGATCACCGTCAACGTGGACTTCGACGACACCAAGGAGGACAAGCGCGACATTTCGGTGGTCTACCAGGGCGACCCCGAGGAGGTGGTCCAGGAAGCGGCCTTCGGAGACATCACCCTGTCCCTGCCTTCAACGGAATTCGTGTCCTACAACAAACAGCTCTTCGGCATCCGAACCCGGCTGAAATATAAGCGCGCCCAGCTCATGGCCATCGGCAGCCGCACCAAGGGCGTGACGGAGACCAAGCGCTTCACCGGCACCACCCAATTCGAGCGCAAGGAAATCTCCGACACATCCTACATCCGCCGCCGTTACTACAACCTGGCCTTCGACCCCGCCCGGCCGCCCCTGCAGGGAACGGAGGTCGTGTTCCTGGACGACCGCATCGCAACCAAAAACGTGTCCACAGTCACGTTCACGGCGGAGGACTACGCGGAGAACTCGTCTTCCTACACGGGGGACTTCACACGCCTTTCCCCCGGCTTGGACTACACCGTGGACTACGCCCGGGGCATCCTCATTTTCAACAAGAACCGCAACATCGTCACGCCCAACGCCGTCATTGCCGTCAATTATCAGGACGCGCCGGGCTCCCGCCTGGCCGACGCCGACGTGAACGGCAACCCGGACCCCGCGGCGCCGGCGGGGCGCCGGTTCAAGCTCTTGAAAACGGAGAACGATCTTCCCTTGGTGGACGGCTCCACGGAATTGGGCCACCGGCGAGAGATGAAAACTTTTTACGACATCGGCAGGAACCGCATCGTGCGGGACAACGGGCGGGGAAACTTCGTGTTTAAAACCATAGACCTGGACCGCAACGAAAAGAGCGTGATCCTCACCAACGGCGCCCGGTTGGTTTACCCTTCCAACGTCAACGTGGATTTCGAGGCCGGCATCTTCAACATCGACCCGGCCACGGTCACGGTGCAGGACCCGCCCAACATTTACGATCCCACGCCTTTGCACCGCTTCTCCTATCAATTGGAATACCGCTACAAGGTGAAGACGTTCCTGGTGAAGCCCTTCATCGTGCTGGGGAGCGAGCGCGTGACCGTGAACGGCCGCGTGCTGACCCGGGACTTGGATTATTTCATCGACTACGATTCGGGCTTCCTGACGTTCTTCAACGAGGACACCCTGGACGAGAATGCGGTCATCGAGGTGACCTACGAGTTCGCGCCTTTCGGCGGCCAGCTGGGCCAGACCTTGGTGGGAGGCCGGACGGAATTCTCCATCGTGCCCGACCGCGTCTTCGTGGGTTCCACGGCCCTGTACACCTTCGCGCCGCGGCCCGCCTTCCTGCCCGACGTCCGCTTGCCGCCCAACAGCCTGTTGGTGCTGGAGGCCGACACCCAGCTCACCAGCCTCAAAGTGCCCTTCACGCCCCTCACGGCGTCGTTGTCCGCCGAGGCGGCCCAGTCTCGGGAGAACCCCAACCTTTTCGGCAGCGCCCTGGTGGATTCCATGGAGGGCATAAAGCAGGAGGACCCGGCCGCCATGAACGCCCTTTCCTGGCAGTACGCCTCCAACCCCATCGGCGAAGGGATCGGCCGGCCTTCCAGCCTGGGGATCGGGGATGAAGAAGTGGCTTTGCGCGATATTTTGGGATCGGAGTCGCAAGCCGAGGAGAGCCAGAGACAGCGGGTTCTGGCGCTGGACTACAATTTAACGACCGACAGCCCGGCGGCGTCCGTCGTGCACGTTTTCTCAAAATCGGGGCGGGATTTCTCGAAAAAATTCTTCGTGAACATCTGGGTGGAAGGCTCGGGCGACGGGCCGGCGGGCGCGGACTTGATCGTGGACGCAGGCCAGTTCAACGAGGACGCCGACGGGGACCGGGCTTTGGATACAGAGGACCGCAACCTGGACGGTACGTTGAACCAGGGGGAAGATTCAGGCATCGAGTACGCCGAGCCGGGGCCGGACGGCGTTCCCGGCGGCGGGGACGACGGTTCATTGAGGATCGGCGCCAACAACGGCCGCATCGACAGCGAGGACCTGGACTCCGACGGCGCCCTGGACTCCGTGGACGTCCCGGTGCGTCCCGGTTTTCCGCTTTTCCGGCTGTCCGCCGGAGCCTCGCCTTCCAACGGCGTCCGCATTTTCAACCCCCAGACGCGAACGGAGGAGAACCAGACGGACTTGAGCTTTTCCGGCTGGCGCCTCATCCAGGTGCCGCTGAACGTGGGCGTCAGCGAGGAGGCGGCTTTCCAAGCGGTGAAGCAGGTGCGCGTGACCATCAAGGGGGCGCACAAGGGCCGCGTCCGCCTCGGCAATATTTCCTTCGTCGGCAACCGCTACGAAAAAGCCACGCTCCTGGCCGGAAGCAGCATGACCGTCTCCGCCGTGAACAATTTCGACGATCCGCGCTACCGGACCCTTTTGGGGAACTCGGCCTACAACGATCTCTACAAGGACGACACCCGCGAGCGCCTGCGGGAGCAGGCTCTGTCCCTGTCTTACTTCCTTCCCGCCGGCTCCTCCGCCACCACGCGGGTGGTCTACACGGCCCCTCTCGACTTTTCCAAGCACAAGGCCTTCCGGTTCTTCCTCCGCGACCCCGACGGCGCGTCCACGGGCGAGACGTTTTTCCTGCAACTGGGCACGGAGATGGATTATTTCGAATACTCCGTGCCCGTGACGGGGGCCTACCGCGACGTTTGGGCCCTGGAGGGGGTCGGCCTGCGCGACACCAACGGCGACGGCACTCCGGACACGCTGGAGCCGTTGAACGGCGCGGCCCGGGTGCGGGCTGTGGGGCGGCCCAGCCTGACCAGCGTGGGACAAATTAAGGTGGGCGTGCGCAACGAGACGGCCTCGGCCATCCCGGCCGGCGAATTGTGGGTCAACGAGCTCCACGTCACTGGCGCCCGGCTCAAGGTGGGCAACGCCCGGCGGGTGGCGGCCGATTTTTCCCTGCCGGGGTGGAGCGCTTTCGGCGGACGCTTCCGCGAGGTGGACCGGAACTTTCAAACACTCACATCGCCCATCACCAACCAGGACAGGACCGAATCTTCCGCTTACGCCCAGATCACCCGGTTTTCTTTCCTGCCGCTCAACTTCAACGCCAGCCAAATCGAAACGATCACTCCCGCCGCGGTGCGCACGGGCCAATCCGGCCTGGTGTCCATCCTGGAGGAAGGGCGGGTGTTGAGCAAGAATTACAGCGGCAACGGCGACCTCGTGCTCCCGCGCCTGCCGCGCCTGGGGTTCGGCTACGAACGGCGCCACGACGACTCGAACCTTATTCAACAGCTGGACGTCCGGGACATCTACACCGGCCGGCTGGACCACGCCTTCTCCGCCGCCTGGGACGTCCTGCCCGGCCGCCGGCTGACCCTGCGGCCCGTTCCGCAGACCCTTTCCGCCACTTACCGCCGCCAAAACTACATCCGCACGTTCTATTCTGAAAAGAAGGAGGACGAACTGACCGCCGCCTCCAGCACCGAGACCGTGCGGAACGTGCTCTTCAACAACGCCAAAACCGTGGAGTACACCGACGACTGGACCGCCCGCCTCGGGTTCGTCCCCTGGGACGGCTTCAATTTCTCGCCCAACTATTCTCTAAAAAAGGTCACCGAGGAGCGGCGCTACGGCGAGGGCGAGCTGGAAAGGCCGGAGACCGCCGGCTTCCGCCGCGCGCTCAGCTACGAGAAGGCTCTCTCCCAGGGCGCCGGCTTCACGTCTTCCCTGCGGCTCCTGCGCTGGCTGGAGCCCCGCCTGAACTACAGCATCACAGGAACGGAAACGAACACTCTTCCCACGCCCTCCTCGCCCACGGCCTTCGGCTTGAAAACCCTGGACCGCTCGGCGGACGGCGAAGCCTCCTGGACATTCACTGTGCGCGAGCTACTGCCCAATTTCAAACCCACCCAATCCCTGAATTTGAACAACAGCTACCGCATCCAGGACGGCGACACCTACGACAACGTCCTGGCGGAGGACGACGCCTGGCGCCGCTCCCTCTGGATCCGCGACGACCTGGCCTTGGACGGCTCGGCCCGCCGCCGGCAATTGCTGCAGCGGGACACCCTCCGCTCCAACGGCAACTGGAGCCCGCTGGACTGGCTGCGTTTCCGGCCGCGTTTCCAGCCGCTCAACACATTGGGCGTGTCCATCACCTACACCCACACCGACGAGCATTCCGAGGCCACGGGCACCAACACCGACACGGAGACGACCATCTGGCCGGATCTGATTTTCTCCCTCAGGGACACGGAAAAGCTCTACGGTTTCCAAAGGTTCATGGGGAACTCCCTGCTCAACCTCCGCACGAGCCGGAAAGACAGCTTTTCCGTCACCAACGGCGTGCTCCAAACCACCTCGAAATCCCTGGACCACGGCACGGACTACCGCTTCACCCTTTGGCGGCGCTACGACATTTTTACGGCTTACGCGACAAATTCTCGGCGCTCCAAAAACCACGTCACGGGCACGCCGAGCGTGGGCGATGGATACAACTACTCGGCCCAGGTCGGCATGACTTTCGGCTCCTGGCGGCTGACGCCCAACTACGCCTACCGCACCGACAGCGCCCGCGAGGGGACTCAAACCACCCAGGACCTCACCGTGCGGACCTACAACCTGAAAACGCGCTTCGACAAGGCTTATCCGCAGGGCTTCCGGTTTCCGTTCAGCAAAAAAGTGTTCGGCAACATCAACCGCCTGACCACCGATATCGGTATGACGCTGGAGCAAAAGCGTTCGAGCCTCAACGTGGAGCGCGACAACACCGACACCTACTCCGCCAACGTGACCGGCGAGTACGAGATCTCGCGCAATTTCCGCCTCTCCTTCGGCGGCGGTGGGAGCCTGATCAACAACATCGTGAAGAAGGACGACGGGCTCATGACCTTTGAGATCAATAGCACTCTGAACATACAGTTCTAAGGGCGGCGCGGCCGGGACGAAAACGACCGCGCCGGCCGCTTGCGCCCCTGGTCGCACGAAATTTTTTATGAACCCCCGATTCCCCGGATTCCTCGACGGCGTATCTCAGTTCCTCTTCCCTCGAGCCTGCGCGGCTTGCGCGGAGGACGTCGCTCCCGGCGAGCCGGGCGCCCTGTGCGGCGGCTGCCGGGCCGCCGTCCCGCGCCGGCCGGGGCTCGCCTGCGAAACCTGCGACGTGCCTTTGCCCGACGGCGGCGCGCACTGTTACGTTTGCCGGGCCGGGCGGCGAAAGTTCCGGTTTTGCCGGAGCGCGGGTTTATACGAGGGCGTGCTGAAGGCGTGCCTGATCCGGCTGAAATACGAGGGCAAAGACTATCTGGCGGATACGCTGGGGGGGATTTTGGCCGAAACCGCGGCGGAGCGGCCGGAGTTGGGAGAGGCCGACGGCGTCGTGTGCGTGCCGTTGCATTTTTGGCGGAGATGGAGGCGGGGCTACAACCAGGCGGAGCTGCTCGCCGAGAGCTATTGCCGGCGCGCGGGACGCCGATGGCTTCCGGACGTCCTGACACGATGCCGCGCCACGCCCTCCCAGACGGACCTTCGCAAGGAGGAGAGGTTTCAAAACGTGGAGGGGGCGTTCGCCGTGAGGAAACCGGCGCTGGTGAAGGGCCGGCGGCTCCTCTTGGTGGACGACGTTTGCACCACCGGAGCCACCTTGGAGGCCTGCGCCGCCGCCTTAAAAGCCGCCGGCGCCCGAAGCGTGGACGCCCTCACCGTGGCGCGGCAGGTTTAGGAACAGCCCGGGACCAAAACCACAGCCCCGAGGTTCAAAGCGAAACTTTAAGCGGTGGCTCCAGCGCTTCTATACCTTTGTCATTGCGAGAAACGCTGTTTGTGACGAAGCAATCCCATTGGTCGAGTCCTGAAAATGCCATCTCTTAACGCGAAACCTGGGATTGCTTCGCTACGCTCGCAACGACTTCGGTCGGAGTCCGGCGGTTTTCAATTTATGCCCACCGTGCGCGGGGCGGGAGTTGAACCCGCACGAGTCTCCCCATACGCACCTCAAGCGTACGCGTCTGCCAGTTCCGCCACCCGCGCACGGTGAGCACAAAATTTTTTCTAGAACTCATCTCATAAATGAACTCGGAGCGAAATATCAGATTTCGAGCCGAGCCGACGCGGGCCGAGGCGAGCATACCCCGTCGCGGTATGTGAGCCGAGGACCGCTAAGGCGCCGGCCGAAAGCTGAAATTGCAGCCCGAAAGTAATTTATGAGATGAGTTCTATTCGCCTCCGGCCGGCGGCGAAGCCGGGGCTTGCGAGGGCGCGCCCGCGCCGGGAAGGGCGGGGGCCGCGGCGCCGGCGGGTTCCGTCCAAAGGCCGCGGGTCACCGTGCGCCGGCCGCGATGGGCGGAAAGATAGGCCAGAATCAGGCATGTGAGGAAAAAACCCGCCGCCAGGCCCGTGGTGAGCTTTCGAATGAACATGGAACCGGAGGGGGCGGAGAACAGCGCGTCGCCCCCGCCGCCGCCGAAAACGTTGGAGAGGCCGGCCCCTTTGCCGGACTGGATCAGCACCACCAAAATCACCAGCACGCAAACCACGATGTGCAGCGTCAGCATGATTCCGTACATGTCGGTCTCCTAAGTAAAAAGTTGAAAGGATTGAAGCGAAAGCGATGAAACGGCGTCCACGCGGGCGGCGTTGGACATCGGATTTTCATTCGCTTTTGCCATTTTACTTCCGCGCGTCCAAAGCCGCCACGCCCGGCAGCTCCTTGCCTTCCAGAAACTCCAGGGAGGCGCCGCCGCCCGTGGAGATATGCGTGATTTTCTCCGACAAGCCCGCGGATTGGACGGCGGCCACGCTGTCTCCTCCGCCGATGACCACGGTGGCGCCCCTCTGGGCCGCCTCGGCCGCCAGGCGGGCCGCCTCGCGGGTGCCGCGGGCGTAGCGGTCCACCTCGAAGATGCCCATGGGGCCGTTCCAAAAAACCGACTGCGCCGCGCCCAAGGGCTCGGCCAGGTCCTGGATGGTGCCGGGACCTATGTCCACGCCCATCCAGCCTTCGGGAATGGAGGCGTCCTCGGTGTAGCGGGCGGAGGATTCGGCCTCCAAAGCGGAGACGACCATGTGGTCCCGCGGCAAAAGGATCCTCACGCCGCGTTCCCGGGCTTTTTCCAGCAGGGACTTCGCCAGGCCCACCTTGTCCTTCTCCACGAGGGATTTCCCCGTGGAAAAACCCTGGGCCGCCAGAAACGTGTAGGCCATGGCGCCGCCGATGGCCAGCGTGTCGACCTTCTCCAGCAATTTTTCCAGAACGTCGATTTTGTCCGACACTTTGGCGCCGCCCACCAGGGCCATGAACGGCTTGGCGGGACGCTCGCGCACCTGCCCGAGGAACTCCAGCTCTTTCTGCAGGAGAAGTCCGGCCGCGCCGGGCAAAAGCCGGGCCGCCTGGTCCGTGCTGGCGTGGGCGCGGTGCACGGCGCCGAAGGCGTCCTGCACGAAGAAATCGGCCAGGGCCGCCAACCGCCGGGCGAAGGCCGGGTCGTTTTTTTCTTCTTCCGGATGGAAGCGCAGGTTTTCCAGAAGCAGGACCTCGCCGTCCTTTAAATTTTTCGCGGCCGTCTCCGCCGCCGGGCCCACGCAATCGGGGGCGAAGGCCACGGGCTTTTTCAGGAGCTGGCCCAGGTGCTGCGCCACGGGGGCGAGGCTGTACTTGGGGTTCGCCTGCCCTTTGGGCCGCCCGAGGTGGGATATAAGGATGACCCGGGCCCCCTGGCTTAAAAGATGGTTCAGCGTGGGCAGGGAAGCGCGCACGCGGGTGTCGTCGGAAATGGCGCCGCCCTCCAGGGGGACGTTGTAGTCCACCCGCGTGAGCACGCGCTTGCCTTTTAAATCCACGCTTTGAACCGGTCTTACGGCCATGAGATTCACCGCTGAACTCCTGTCTGCGTCCGTCTATTTCTTAGCCCAATCGATTGAAAAATCGGGGAGGGGCCTTCGCCGCGCGCCGCCGAAACGGCCGCGCGGGTGTCCTTGAGGAGAAACGTATCCTATAAAGAAAGCGCATTGCTGTAAAGCGGCGCATTGACAGCGAAGCCGTTTTCTGGCATTGTGGTCCCGTCATGAAAGGTTTTCGCTCCATGGCGGCGCTGGCCGTTCTTTTGTCCCTCCCCGCATCCCTCCGGGCCGGTTGGACGTTCAGCTACAGCCTCACGCTGGAAGGGGCCTGCGGCGGCGTGTCGGTCCCGGCGCTTCCGCCCATCCCCGCCCTGATTCCGGACCAGGGCACCTGCAACGCGTTGCGGGCGCAGATCGACGCCATTTCCGAAACGAGCTGCGGCCCCGACGGCTGCTGCACGGCGGGTTACGCCGTGGGCGCGTGCGTGTTCCAAGCGGGGGGCGGAGGCGGTTCCTCGGGCCTGGGCGGCGTCAACATTCCCGGCGCGGAGTTCCTGCCGCCCGGTTATCTTTTGCGGGACAGCCCCTACGAGCATTTGGCGGGGGGATTCCACAGCCTGGGCGACATTTCCCTCTCGGGCCTGGGCTACGGCGATTCCTTCTTTACGCCACACTACACGCATTCCACCGACGACTGGATCGCCGCCGCCATGCGCCGCTGGAACTCTTACCTGGAAACCAACCGGAGGCTTCGGGAGCGGTTCGGCGGCAAGGACCTCCCTTCGCCCTACGGCGCCGGCCTCCGCCCGTCCCCGGCCACCACGGAAGCCTTTGAAAAGGCCTATCTCAAGCTTGCGGCCAAGGCCCAGCCCGAACCGACGCCTCGCGGAGCCGGCGGCCTCTCGCCCAACGCCGTGCCCATCGATTTGAAAGCTTTCGATCCCAGTTCCAGCCTGCAAATCAACGACGTGCCAGCGCCGGAGCTTCCCGACCCGGGCCTCGGCCGCCGCCTGAAGGACGCCCTGCAGTCCTGGTGGGACGACATCGTTTTGAACGAAGCCCTCCACGATCCCAACAACCCCGTGCGCATCTACGTCAATCCCGAGATGCAGGGCCGCCTCCAGAACCTGCTGGACGGGCTGTCCCGCGGGAAAGACCGGAATTTCGAGATCGTGCTGGTGGACAAAGGCGCCGTGGTCAACGCGGCTTTCGTCACGGACTACACGGAACATTTGGGGCCGTTCGCCTACGCCCACGGGTCCAACCTCGTGTTCGTGGAGCGCCACTACATGGAGCAGAACCCGTCCCGGGAGGAGCTGGCTTTCGTCCTCGCCCACGAGATGGGACACACGGAAAAGGAGCATCCCTGGGAGGACGTCGTGGTCATCAAATACCGCGTGGGTGACGCCGTGACCCAGGACGAGTTCGACGCCTTCCGCCGCACCACGGAGATGGAGGCGGACGCGGTCGCCGCCCAAACTGTTTTCAACGCCGGCATGGACGCCCGGGGCATCATGGACTTCCTGCGGCGGGAAAACGCCGCCGAGCAGGCGCGCATCGCCGCCGGCGCCACCCCGGAAGATCAGGCCGCCATCCGCGAGGATTTGCATCACGGCGAC
>JBQTIM010000065.1:0-7151 GCA_052388135.1 Elusimicrobiota bacterium | reverse complement strand
GAATTTTTCGACGCAAAATTGTGAGAGCATACTTGATGGTATGGTCGAACAATTTTGTTAAGAAAAATTCCGGGATTTTACGTCGAATCCCGCGTTCCAACTGAGAAATTCAGGTTAAGGCGATTTTTTCAAGGACAGCAGCAGCGCCAGGGTGCTCTTGAGGCGGTCCCAGTCCAGCGGCTTGGACAGGTAGTCGGCGGCTCCGGCCCGCAGGACGGCCTGCCGCCGGGAGCCGTCGCGGTCTCCGGACAGGACGATGATGGGCACTTGCGGGGAGTGTTCATGGAGGCGCCGCAGGAGGTCCAAATCCTGCACGCCCGGAAGGTTCAGGTCCAGAAGGACGATGTCGGGATTTTCTTTCAACCGCTCCAGCGCCTCTTCGGCGGTGGCGCAAAGCGCGGCCTCGTAGCTTTCCCGCGCCAGCAGGCGCTGGATCACCTGGCGGACGGGAAGTTCGTCGTCGACGACGAGGATGCGGGCGGTCATGGCGCGCCGCCGAGGGCGGCGGGGCTCAGCGGAACTGGAACCTCAATCCAACGGCCGCCGTCCAGGCGTCGGGCGACCACAGGTAGCCGGCGTTCAAACGCAGGAGGGGCAGGATTCCCAGTTCCACACCGGCCAGCGCCTGCACGTAAGCATCGTCCGCGTCGGCCGAGGCCGAGACGGTTTCATCCACGGCGCCGCCGGGGCTGGCCGTGCCGCGGGTGGAAACCGAAGTCTCGGCGTCCCCCATGTGCGTCGTGTAGCCGACGCCGGCGTAGGGCGTGATCATGAGGAGCGTCTTGCTGGCCACCGCGCGGGCGGTGAGGGCGGAGACGTTCCATTCGGTCTTCCAAACGGTGTCCGCGGCCAGCGTGCCGCCGGACCGCAGGGCTCCGTTGTAGCGCTCCTTGCGCGTCGCCTCGCCGGAGGCCGCGTCGTAGGAAAGGGAAAGGGCCACGTCCGGCAGGGCCACGCCGGTCAGGCCGCCGCCCAAAAGTTTCTTCCGAAGTTCCGCCCCGTAGACGACGCTGTCGTACTCCGTTTCGGCGTCGCCGGTTTCGTCTTTAAAATTCAAAGCGCCCGCCTTGACGCCCAAATCGAAGCCGCCCAGCAGTCCCACCCTGGCGTGGGCCAGGGCCGAGGGAACCGGCACGCGGTCGGGCAGGTTCACTTCTCCGCCGCGGTTGTCCAGGGCGGAAAGGGGCAGGGCCCGGTAGCGGGCCACGTCCAGCTCGAAGGAAGACACTCCGGCGGAAACGCCCGCTTGCACACCCAGGATGTCCAGCACGGCCCCCGGCAGGAGAGGCTGGGAGGCCGCCGCGAAGGCCATCATGTCGGCCGTCTCCCGGCTGATCCACTGGGCGGTCTGGCGGGAATCCGAACGGATATCGTCGGCTACGGCGGCATGAAGAACCGCTACTGAGCAAAAAATTGTCAGAATAAGCGTCAGACACGTCTTTTTCATTTGGTTTCCCCCCATCCTCGTAAAACAGCGGTAGTTTTCAACTTATTCACAGATTTGTCCACAAAATACCCAATTTTCAACGTTTTTACAAGTGTTGTTTACATGGTAAATACAAAAATATGCGATTTAAAGGCCTTTTTGTCTCTCCCAGATAAGGCGTATCCCCTCCAAAGTAAGGTCGGGAAGGACCTCCAGGCCCTTTATGGAAGGCGCCAGGAGGCCCGCCAAGCCGCCCGTGGCCAGTATTTTGGGATTGCCCTTCATGGCCTTCTTAAGTTGAATCAGAATCTCCCGGGTTAACCCCACATAGCCATGATAGAGGCCCGATGAGATGCTGTCCACGGTGTTCCTGCCGATGGGGGAGGAAGGGGGATGGAACACGTCCACCAGGGGCAGTTTGGCGGTTTTCCGGGCCAGAGCCTCCGCGGCCATGAGGGGACCCGGGGCGATGACGCCGCCGAGATATTCCCCCCGCCCGTTCACGCAGTCGAAAGTGGCCGCGGTGCCGAAATCGGCCACGATGCAGGGTCCCTTCACGCGGTGGAAAGCCGCCGCCGCGTTGGCGATGCGGTCGGCGCCCACCTCGGCCGGGAAATCCGCCCGCACCTTGACGCCGGTGTCGGTGGCGGGGCCGATGAAAAAAGCCTCCCGCCCGAGGTGTTTCTTGACCGCCTCGCGGATCACCGGGTCCAGGGAAGGAACCACGCTGGCCACCGCCGCTCCCGTTAGAACGGATGCGGACAGGCGCTCCCGCTCCAGCAAATCCAGCAGGCGGAGGCCGTATTCGTCCGCCGTGTCGGCCGGGCGCGTGGACAGCCGCCAGACGGCCCGGGGACGGGACGGCAGGCGTCCGCCTTGCGCCGGGAAAACCCCCGCGACGACGTTGGTGTTGCCGATGTCGATGGCGATCAGCATAAGCGTTGAGAGAGGGAGGCCGAGAACCCGGGCGGCGTAAAGCCCCCGGCGGCCGGCCGTTCCGGGGCGGCCGCGTTCAGCCCACCGCCACCGCCGCTTCCGGCAGAGGCTCGGCCGCCATGGTTCTTTCCAGGGCGCCTCGGAAAGTCTCGTAATGGTCGTGGAAGACGATCACCTTGGAGGAACGTCCCGAGCTTCTCTCCGTGATCATGAGGTAACGATGGCCGTTCTTGGTCACCCGCGATTCCAACACATATTCCCGTTTACCGCACTGCAGCGTTTCCGTGCTCATGTCGGTCCCCCCCGCTTGTCGCGCCCGCGCCGTGGCCCGGGCTTGATGGCCGTCGTTCGAAGGCGCCCTCGGGCGCCGTCCCGCGCGGATGCCTGGTCGGCCTCCCGCGCCCGGCGCGGCCTTGCGCCGGTCCCGTCGAAAATCAATCCGTCGAGGCGCGCGAAGGCGCTCGTGTAGCGATTCCAACACCTTTTTACTTTTGTCATTGCGAGGAACGTTGTTTGTGACGAAGAAATCCCATGAGTCAAGTTCTGAAAAGATGTTATCTCTTAACGCGAAACCTGGGATTGCTTCGCTACGCTCGCAATGACAAAAGACTGATATCTCACTACGCTAGGCCACGACCCCCAGCCGTTTCATGGCCTCGATGAGCTCGCGCACGCCTTGCGCGGATTTCTCCAGGGCGGACCGCTCCTCCTCCGACAGCCGAATCTCCAAAACCTGCTCGACGCCCGCGGCGCCCAGCTTCGCGGGCACGCCGAGGTAGAGGCCGCGCATCCCGTATTCCCCCTCCAAATAGGCCGCGCAGGGCAGGATGCGCTTCTTGTCCTTGAGGATGGCTTCCACCATGGCGGCCGCGCTGGCGGAGGGGGCGTAATAGGCGGAGCCCGTTTTCAAAAGTTTGACGATCTCGGCGCCGCCGTCGCGCGTGCGCTGGACGATGGCCGCCAGCTTGTCGGCCGGGAGCAGCTCGGAGACGGGAACGCCGGCCACGGTGGTGTAGCGGATCACGGGCACCATGGCGTCGCCGTGGCCGCCCAGGACCATGGGCTGGACGTTCTCAATGGAAACGTCCAGCGCCTCGGCCACGAACGCCGCCATGCGGGAGGCGTCCAAAACGCCCGCCATGCCGATGACCCTCTGCTTGGGGAACCCGCTGGCCTTGAGGGCCGCGTAAGCCATGGCGTCCAAGGGGTTGGAAACGACGATGAGGATGGAATCGGGCGAATGGCGGGCGGCCCGCTCGGCCACGGACTTGACGATGCCGGCGTTGATGTTCAAAAGGTCGTCCCGGCTCATGCCGGGCTTGCGCGGCACGCCGGCCGTGATGACCACGATGTCGGAGCCTTCGGCCAGGCCGTCTTCGGTCCCGCCCTTCACCCGCCCGTCGTAGCCGTAGACCGGAGCCGCCTGAAGGATGTCCAGGGCCTTGCCCGCCGGCATGCCTTCCGTGGCGGGAATGTCCAGCATGACCACGTCCCCCAGCTCCAGCTCGGCCAGACGCTGGGCCAAGGTGGCGCCCACGTGGCCCGCGCCCACCACCGTGATTTTTTTTCGCATGACAAGGCCTCTCAATTTCCGCGACGACCCGCGCAATCGAGGCGAATATAGCAAATTTCCGTCGTTTTTGGGATTAGGAAGGGAATGCGAAGAATCTTAATCTAGGGGAATTACGAGGAGAAAACAGCGCCGGATCCCGCGAACTCCGCGGCGCCGGCGCGCTATTTTTTCTTGTTCTTGGTGTCCGTGTCGTCGGCGGCGCCGCCCAGAACTTCCTTGACCGTGGTGAGGCCCTGCAGCACTTTGACGAGGCCGTCCTGCACGATGGTCCGCATCTTCTGAGGGGACTGCTGGGTGGCCACGTTGCGGATGTTGTCGGCGGAGACGTCTTTGAGCGTGGCGGTGCGGACGGGGTCGTCCATGATGAGCAGCTCGTGGATGCCGCAGCGTCCCTTGAACCCGGAGCCGCCGCAGGTGTCGCAGCCTTTGCCGTAATACATGAAAGCGCCGGCGGGCAGCTCCACGCCGCCGACCTTGAAAATTTCCACTTCCTCCGGATACGGCGCCCGCTTGGCGCGGCAGTCGGTGCAGACGCGGCGGCAGAGCCGCTGGGCCATGACGCACTTGATGGTGGTGGCCACCATGAAGGCGGGCAGGCCCATCTCGGTGAGGCGCGAGATGGCCGACGGGGAATCGTTGGTGTGGATGGTGGAGAACACCAAGTGGCCCGTCATGGCGGCCTCCATGGCGATGTGGGCCGTCTCCTCGTCGCGGATTTCGCCCACCATGATGACGTCGGGGTCCAGCCGCAGGAAGGAGCGCAGGGCGGTGGCGAAGTCGAAGCACTTGTCCTCGCCCAGTTTGATGTCCGGGTTCACGGGCACCTGCACGATGCCGTCCAGGTTGTATTCCACGGGGTTCTCGGCGGTCAGAATCTTGATGTCGGGCCGGTTGATGTGGTTCAAGGCGGCGTAGAGCGTGGTGGATTTTCCGGACCCGGTGGGGCCGCACACCACGCAGAGGCCGAAGTTCTTTTTTCCGCCCACGCCCTTGAGCAGGTTGAGGAAGCGCTCCAGCGTCTCGGGGTGGAAGCCCAGGCGGTTGATGTCCACCTGGACGGCTTTCCGGTCCAGGATACGCATGACGGAGGCCTCGCCGTAGACCGTGGGGACGATCTCGATGCGGAACTCGATGGGGTTGCCCTTGGCCATGACCTGGATGCGGCCCGACTGGGGAACGCGCCGCTCCGTGATGTTCATGCTGCCGGTCATGATCTTCAGCTTGGCCATGACGGCGTTGCGGAAGGACCAGGGAATCTGGAAGGCGGCTTCCCTGAGAAAGCCGTCCACGCGGTAGCGCACCAGCAGGCGCGAAAGCTTGCCCATGGGGTCTTCGAAGGGCTCGATGTGGATGTCGGAGGCTTTCAGCTGAAGGGCCGAGAGAATGACGGCGTTCACGATCTTTTCGACTTCCGGGGCCGAGGCGTCGATTTCGGTGAGGTCCGCCTTGGTTTCGATCTTTTCAACTTTAATGTCGCCGTCGTCGTCGCTCTGCTCACCGAGGCCCTTCATGAGCTCGGCGGCCTTGTCGCCGGCGGTGAGCAGCCCGTAGGCTTTATCCAATTCTTTAAGGATGTCTTCCGGCATGGCCAGGTAGCCCTGGACCTCCAGGCCCGTGCGCAAATGCAGATCCTCGGAAACGAAGAAGTCCCGCGGGTCGGCCATGGCCACCAAGAGGACGTTGTCCTCCCGGGCGAAGGGCAGCGCCAGGTGGCGGCGGGCCGTCTGCTCGGGCATGACTTTCACGACTTCGGGATCGATTTCAATTTCGGATAGGTCCACGGCGCGGTTGCGCCATTCGCGGGACAGGGCCTGCAGGACGTCCACCTTGGCGGCGAACTTCATGTCCACCACGACCTGCTGAAGCGGCTTGTCCCCCCGCTTCTTGGATTCCTCAATGGCGGACACCATGTCCTCGGGCGTAACAAGGTTGGATTCCAGCAGGACTTCCTTGACGGTTTTGCGGCCCGCGGCGCTGCGCGGCGTGGACATGTTCGGCTCCGGTTTGGTTAAAGTGTTCGAGGATTCAAGGTTAGCAGAAAGCCGGGTTTTGTCAAGCGGATTGTATCGTCAGGACAGCTTGAACCCATTCCCGATTTTCCCGAGCTCCGCCAACGCCGAGCGGATTTTGGCCGCGACGTCGGGCGGCGCGGCGGGATCGGCGGCGGCGGAGCGCAGGGCTTGCTCCGCGCGGGCGGCTTTCTCTTTGTCCTCCACCAGCCGGACCTGCAGGGACGCCACCATCTCGTTGAAGAGATCCCGAACCTCGCCCAGCTCGTCCTTGGCGCGCAGGAACACCCGCGACGACAGGTCGCCCTTGCAAATGTCCTCCATGGCCCGCTCGAAGCGGTAGAGGGGGCCGGCGATCTTGTGGGAGACCAGCAAGGCCACCACGGCCACGCCTGTCATGTAAAGCACGGCCCGGCTGAGGAAAGCGATGCGGAAGTCGCCGAAAACGCCTGTGGCCACCTCCGGCGAACCGCCGGCTTCCAAGCCGCGCAGGAGCTGGAATACGTCGGCGGCGATGGCGGCCATGGAAGCCGCCACGCAAGCCAGGACCAGGAAGACGAATTTGTACTGCAAGTCCTTCTTGATGACGATGATGCGGCGCTTGTAGGGACGCTGGGGGGTCGAAGGGCTCATGCGATTTCCTTTCCTAAAAAGAGGCCGGCGACACTTCCCGCCAGGACACCCTGGTGGGCAAGCCGCCCGTCATTTTGACATTGAGAGAATCGTCGTAAAAGACCCTGAAGCTCCCGCCGCCCTGGCTTGATCCTTCGTCCATGAAAATGGCTCCGTGCACCGTGACGGACCCGCTGCAGGAGATTTGTCCGCGCACGAAAATGAAGCCCTTGAAGCTGGGGGCCTCGCCGCCCGCCGTGTGGCCGGGGCAGGAGCCGATGGGGGAGCATTTCTTGTCCTTGATGTCGTACAGCTTCGAAGGCGCGTCGCCGGGAAAGTCGTGGTAAACGGCCGGGTCTTCGGGATTGACGCCCGCGGAATCGGGCGTGTCCTTCGCGTACTCCAGCTTGGCGCTGTTGGGCACGACGGCGAAGTATTGGCCCTCCGGCGTCTTGCCGCTCCCCACGAAGTCGAGGTTGCCCAGCACCACCAATTTTCCCCGGAAATGCTTGCTGCCCGTGAATTTGACGTTGGTGTTGTCGAAGTAGCGGATCTTGGTCTCGTCGGTGTCCACCAGGTTGTCTATGGTGATGGT
>JBQTIM010000064.1:0-6908 GCA_052388135.1 Elusimicrobiota bacterium | reverse complement strand
GGCCCAGATCAGCGAATTTTCCCTGGTGATCCTGGCCTTGGGCGTGAAATACGGCCACGTGTCCGAAAGTCTCTCGTCCACGGTGTTGGCGGCCATGCTGACGGCCTCCATCCTGTCCACTTACATGATCAAGTTCAACGACCGGCTGGCGCGGATTTTCCTGGGGGCCCTGCACCTTATCGGCGCGCGTGAAAAGGGGGAAGGGGACGGCGGAGGCCCGGCGAGGGAGCGCAAGCGAGACATCGTTTTGTTGGGCTGTTTCCGGGGCGCGGGACCGGCGTTCCTGGACAGGGTGGAGGAAAAAGCGCCGGAGTTGAAGGAGCGCATCCTGGTGGTGGATTACAACGCGGCCCTCAAGGAAAGCCTGGAGCGGAGAGGGTTCCGCTGGGCCTACGGCGACCTGGCCCACCCGGAAACGCTGGGCCATTTGGGCATCGAGGACGCCTCCACCGTGATCTGTTCCATATCCGACACGTTCTTGAAAGGCATCACCAACCGCCGCCTGTTGGACCACTTGAAACGCCTGGCGCCGCGGGCCCGGCTGGTGATGTCGGCGGAGGACGACGGCGAGGCGGCGCGCATGTCGGCGGAGGGCGCCGCCCACGTCATCGTCTCGGGCCGGCTGGCCGGCGCGCGGGGTTTCGAACTGGTGGCCGGCGAGGCCTGATCCCGCCGCGACACTTTTGTCCGGGGCCGGTCGTCCAAAGGATGGCCCCATGACTCCCGACCCCCGCGAAGATCACGACGTCGTCCGCGCCGTATTGGCCGGCGACCGCGGCGCTTTCGCCGCGCTGGTGCGCTCGCACCAGGACAAAGTTCTCTTCCTCTGCCGCTCGCTGCTGCGCAACGACGCCGAGGCGGAGGACGCCGCCCAGGACATTTTCGTGCGGGCTTACCGGCGACTCTCCGATTTCCGTTTCCAATCCGCCTTCTCCACTTGGCTTTACCGCATCTCCTACCATCGTTGCCTGGACGTGCTGAAGTCCCGCGCGGCGCGGCGCGCCCAATCCCTGGACGCCCTTTTGGAATCCGGCGGGGAGGCCGCCCTTCGCCGCCCGCCGGAGCCTGCGGCGCCGCCCGGCGCTGAAGGCGTCCGGTCCGTCCTGGAATCCCTTCCGCCCGACTACCGCCTGGTGCTGACCCTGCGCGAAGCCCAGGGCCTTTCCTACGAGGAAATTTCGGCCGCCACCGGGGATTCCCTGGATTCGGTGAAGGCCCGCCTGCGGCGGGCGCGGGCCGCCCTGCGCGAGAAAGCGCGACACTTTCCGGAACTCTCCGGCGTCTAAACCCATGGAGGCCGACATGGACCACGAAGCGATGCAAGAAAAAGTTTTTCAGCTCCACGACGGCGAACTTTCGCCGGCCGAACAGGCCGAGGCGCGCCGGCACCTGGAGGCCTGCGCCTCCTGCCGCGCCGACCTGGACGCTTGGAAAAAAACCGCCGTGGTTTTTTTTCCGGCCGCGCGGGCGCAGGCGTCGGAGGAGTTCGTGGAGCGGGTCATGGCCCGCATCGAGGAGCCCGGCGTTTGGGCGCGGACGGCGTCCCGCCTGCGCGCGGCCGCCTCTTTTCCCCGCTTCGCCCTGGCCGGCGCCGCCGCGGCGGCCGTCCTGGCCGTTGTCGTTTTACGTCCCGCCGCGCCGCCCGTGCCTCCGGCGGAAACATCCGCCTCCCTGCAATACGCGGCGGACCTCATCGAAGCGTCCTACGCGGAGGCCGGAGAGGAGCCTCTCGTGGAGACGGACATCGAAACCTATTTCCTATAAAGGAGGCAACCCATGAACACGCGAAAGAAGCTGGCCATCCTGCCCGTCCTGTTGCTGGCCGCCGCCGTCGGCGCCGAACATCCGGACGGCCACGACGGCTGGGAGAAGAAGAAGGAAGCCCGCATGGAGGAGATGCAAAAAAAGCTCAACCTCACGCCCGAGCAGAAAACCCGCCTGCAGGAGCACCGCAAGGCTCACAAAGGGCAGGGAAAGCAACACTGGGAGCAGATGAAGCAGAAGAAAGAGGCGCTCAAGCAGGAGCTGGAAAAACCGGACATGGACGAGACCAAAGTGAAAGCCCTCCACGCCGAGATGCAGGAGCTGCACAGGCAGGCGGCGGACCACAAGCTCCAGGGAGTCCTGGAGGTGCGGAAAATCCTGACGCCGGAGCAATTCAAGAAGTTCCACGAAATGATGCACGAGAAGCGCGGGCGCCGCCACGGCGCGGGAAAAGAGCGCGGCCCTGAACATCGGAAGAAATAGCCGCTCCTTCCGGAGAAAGCCGGCGGCCGGGCCTCTCCACCGGAGGCTCGGGCCGGCTTTTTTCACTTTTGTTTTCCTTTTGGCCGGGACGTCCTCGGGCGAAGACGCCGGCGAGCCGCGGGAAAATTCTTCCGGCAGGATACTCTCCTGGGAACAAGCCGCCGCCCTGGCCAAGGAGAACAATCCGGCCCTGCGGGCCGCCCGGGAAGGGTTGGAAAGCGCGCGGGCCCGCCGCCTTGCCCGCCGGGAAAGGTTCCTTCCGGCGGTCGCCGCCGAAGCCGGCCATTCCCAATCGGACGCTTCTCCGGGCTCTCCGCGTAAAAGTTACTCCGCCGGCCTTTCGGCCCGCCAAAACCTTTTCGCCGGGTTCCAGGACAAGGCGGCCCTGGACCGCGCCCAGGCGGAACTGGAGGAAGCCGAGGCCGCCCTCGACGGAGCCGCGGCCGCGGCCGCTTTCGACGCCAAAAGCGCTTTCGCCGGCCTGCTCTTCGCCCAACAGCAGGAGACGGTGGTCCAAACCATCGAGTCCCGCCGCCGGGAGAACGTGCGCCTGGTGGAGCTTCGGTTCGAGGCCGGCCGGGAACACCGGGGAGCTTTCTTGCGGAGCCGCGCCGCCCACCGCCAGGCCCAATTCGAGGTGTCCCAGGCCCGCCGGGCCCGGCGCGTGGCCCGGCGTGAGCTGGCCAAAGCCCTGGGCCTGCCGCCCTTCGATCCCCTCTCGGTTTCCGGCGCTTTCGACGTGGCCGAACCGGCTCAAGAGCCGGATTTCCCCGGCTTGGTTCCCCGCACGCCGGCCCACCGCCGCGCCCGGGCCCGCCTGGCGGCCGCCCGCGCCGGCGAAATTTCCGCGCGCGGGGCCTTCGCCCCGGACCTTTCCGCCTCCGGAAGCCTCTCCCGCGGCGGTCCCGATTGGCCGCCGGACTCGGAAAGCTGGTCCGCGGGCATCGCCTTGTCCATCCCGCTTTTTTCCGGCGGAAAAAACGTTTACGGCCTGCGGGACGCCCGGGCGGAGCGCCGCGCCGCCGAGGCGGCCTTGCGCGGCGCCGAGCTGCAGGCCGCGCTGGACTTGGAGGAGGCCTTCGCCGCCCACCAGGACGCCGCGGAGCGCGTGGACGTGCAGGAGAACTTTTTCGAAGCGGCCCGGGTCCGCGCCGAGATCGCCCGCAGCCAGTATTCCAGCGGCCTCCTTTCCTTCGACGACTGGGACATCATCGAGAACGAGCTGATCAGCCGCGAGAAGGAAATTTTGGCGGCCCGGCGCGACGCGGTGCGGGCGGAGGCGGCGTGGGAATCGGCCCAAGGCGCGGGCCTGCCGTGAGAGCGGACGCGCGCCGGACCGCCGCCGGCCGGAACCATCGGGAAAAATCAGCCGTCGGACGGAGACATCCATGAAACGAAAAAAGTTGGTTTGGGCCGCGGCGGCGTTCGTCCTGGCCGGAGCGTTGGCGGTTTACCGGGTCAAGCGGGGAGCGGGCGATGGGCCGGTTTTCCGCGAGGCCGCGGCGGAACGGGGAGATATCGAGCTCCGCGTCCTGGCCACGGGCGTGGTCCAGCCGCGCAACCGGCTGGAGATCAAGCCGCCCATCGCGGGACGCGTGGAGTCCATACTCGTTCGGGAAGGCGATTCCGCCAAGCGCGGGCAGGTGCTGGCCTGGATGAGCTCGTCGGAACGGGCGGCGCTCCTGGACGCGGCCCGGGCCCGGGGGCCCGAGGAACTGGCCCGCTGGGAAGGCCTCTACAAGCCCGCGCCCTTGGCGGCGCCGCTGGACGGCACGGTCATCGCCCGGAACGTGGAGCCGGGCCAGACGGTGACGGCCCAGGACGCGCTCTTCGTCATGTCGGACAGGCTCATCGTCAAGGCTCAGGTGGATGAAACGGACATCGGCCGCGTGAAAAAAGGCCAGACGGCCGGCATCAGCCTGGACGCCTACCCCGATGAGACCGTGCCGGGCCGAGTGGACCACATCGCCTTCGAGGCCAAGACCGTGAACAACGTGACCCTCTACGAAGTGGACGTCCTGCCGGCCCGCGTGCCGGACTTCATGCGCAGCGGCATGACGGCCAACGTGAACTTCGTGACGGCGAAGAAAACGGGCGTCCTGCTGGTGCCGGCGGAAACGGTGCGCCGCGGCGAAGACGGGGAGGAAAGCGCGCTCGTTCCCGGCAATAGAGGAGAGCCCGTGCGCCGGAAGATCGAGACCGGCCTGAGCGACGGCAAGCGGACCGAAGTTCTGGACGGCCTGGACGAGGGGGAGACCGTCCTTGTCCCGGCGGTGCGGCTGCCGCGCTCATCGGGCGGCGCCCAGGCGAGCCCCTTCGCGCCCGGCGGCCCGCGCCGGCAGAGCCGGAACAGCGGACCCCGATGATCCCGGCGGAGCCGGTCCGTTGATAAAGCTTTCCAACGTCCGGAAAACCTACCGCATGGGCGAAACCGGAGTCCAGGCCCTGCGGAACGTTTCCCTGTCCATCGAGCCGGGGGAGTTTCTGGCCATCATGGGGCCGTCGGGCTCCGGCAAGTCCACGCTGATGCACGTGCTGGGCCTCTTGGACGTGCCGGACGACGGCGCCTACGAGCTGGACGGCCGGGACGTGTCCCGCCTTTCCGAGGATGATCTGGCGGCGGTGCGCGCCCGCACGCTGGGTTTTGTCTTTCAGCAGTTCAACCTTCTGCCCCGCACCACGGCGCTGGAGAACGTGGCTCTGCCCCTGCTTTATTCCGGAAACGGGCGGGACCCGGTCCGCGCCGCGAAACTTCTGAAGGACGTCGGCTTGGCCGACAGGCTCGCGCACAAGCCCAACGAACTGTCCGGGGGCCAGCAGCAGCGCGTGGCCATCGCCCGCGCCCTCACAAACGACCCGCGCGTCCTCCTGGCCGACGAGCCCACCGGGAACCTGGACTCCGCCAGCGAAAAAGAGATCATGTCCCTCCTGTCGGACCTCAACCGGCGGGGCATCACCGTCATCCTGGTCACCCACGAGACGGAGATCGCCCAACACGCCCGGCGCGTCATCCGCATGCGGGACGGCCTCATCCAGTCCGACGAAACTTTGAAGCCCGGCCCCCGCTTCGCCGGGGGCGGCGCCGCCGGCCCGCTCCGGCCCGCCGACCCTCCGCGCGGGTTGAAGTCCCTGGGGCAATATTTCCGCCAGGCGGCCCGGGCGCTGTCGGCCAACAAAGTGCGCACGGGGCTTTCCATGCTGGGCATCCTCATCGGCGTGGCGGCCGTCATCGCCATGCTGGCCCTGGGCTCGGGGGCGCGGCGGTCCATCGAGGCGCGGCTGGCCTCCATGGGCTCCAACTTGTTGACCGTGCGCGCCGGGTCCCGGTCCGTGGGCGGCGTGGCCACGGGCGCGGGCGCCGCCGCCCGTTTCACCGTGGAGGACGCGCGCGAGATCGCCCGCTCCGTGCCCGGCGTGAGCCGCGGCGGGCGTGGACGGCCGCGGGCAGGCCGTCTACGGCGGCAGGAATTGGAACACTCAAATCCTGGGCACCACCCCCGGCTACGCGCCCATGCGGGCGGCGGTGCCCGTGGCGGGCCGTTTTTTCACCGAGCAGGAGGACAGGTCCCGCGCCCGGGTGGCCGTGGCGGGCATGACGGTGGTGCGCGAGCTGTTCGGGGGGGAGAACCCTCTCGGCGAGTTCATCAAGCTCAACCGCGTCAACTTCCAAATCATCGGCGTCCTGCCCGAGCGCGGCTCCACGGGCTGGCGCGACCAGGACGACGTGATCATCATCCCTCTCGGCACCGCCATGCGCCGCGTGTTGGGCGAAAGCCACGTGGAGACCATAGACGTGGAGGTGGCCTCCGCCGGCCAAATGGAGCCGGTGGAGGAAGGCATCCGAACCCTGATGATCCGCCGGCACCGGCTTCCGCCTTCCCAGCACGAGAGCTTCCGCATCCGCAACCTGGCCGAGATGCAGGAGGCCTTGTCGGAAACCAGCCGCACCATGGCCTTGCTGCTGGCATCCATCGCGGCCATTTCCCTTTTGGTGGGCGGCATCGGCATCATGAATATCATGTTGGTCTCGGTCACCGAGAGGACGCGGGAGATCGGCCTGCGCAAGGCCCTGGGCGCGCGGCGCGCCGATATCCTGGCCCAATTTTTAAGCGAGGCCGTCCTGGTCAGCGTCACCGGCGGTTTGGCGGGCATCGCCCTGGGCTGGGCCGTCACCCTGGCCATGTCGCGCGTGGCGGGTTGGGCCGCGGCCGTCTCGCCGGGGTCCGTCCTTCTGGCTTTCGTTTTCTCCGCGGGCGTCGGCGTGGTCTTCGGCCTCTGGCCCGCGCGCCAGGCTTCCCTGCTTAATCCCATCCAGGCCCTGCGTTACGAGTGAGCGCGGGCGCGCTTTGAGAGGGTTTCACGACCGAGGACGGACCGGGACGGAAGGCGGGGGAAGGAGAGCGTTGCTAAAAGTCTCCAGGAGGAGGCACGGAGCGTCGGTTCGCTTTGACCTCGGAGCGGAAGCGCTTGTCGCGGAGCATTTTTTGCTTGGCGCGGCGGCTCCTCTTGCGCTTCTGCCGCCTGATTTTTTCAATCTCCTGGCGCCGGCGGCTGGCGACGCCTAAAATTTTCTCCTCCATCTTCTCCACCAGGCGGCGGCGGGCCAAAAAGCGGTTCAGCGCCTGGGACCGCTCCTCCTGGCAGCGCACCGTCGTTCCCGA